>CALMXF010000180.1 GCA_937870985.1 uncultured Chloroflexota bacterium | reverse complement strand
GCGGCGATCGAGACGGGTGTGGCGCGGACCTTGCTCGACCCGGCCGATGTCGCACAGCGAACACACGATCGGATCTACACGGGCAAGCTGGCGATCTAGCGCCCCCTCTCGGGGAACTCAGCGGCCTCGCAGTGTGGCGGAGTCGAGCCACGGGGGCGTTTCGTCGCCCCTTGCGCCCGCTGCCTATCGGCGGAGGAGAACAGTAGTCGTGGTGGCTCCGTTGGTTCGATCGCCACCACGACAATCCCGTCAGGGAGAGAGACGCTCGATTTCCCAGGAGTCGTCGAGCTGGCGGCCGTACTGGAGACGATCGTGGAGACGATTCGGGCGGCCGTGCCAGAACTCGAACGTCTCGGGTGTCAACCGATAGCCGCCCCAGAATGCCGGGAGCGGGACTTCCCGGCCGTCGTACTGCTCGACCAGCGTGGCCATGCGCTCTTCGAGGTACGTGCGGGAGGGTATGACGCTGCTCTGCCGGGACGCCCATGCGCCAAGCTGGCTCAGGTGGGCGCGCGAGTGAAAGTATTCCGCGGACTCCCTGCGGCTGACCTGCTCGATACGGCCCTCGACGCGGATCTGACGAGTGAGCTCGGGCCAGTAGAACAGTAGCGCGGCGCGCGGGTTAGCTTCCAGCTCGGCGCCCTTGCGGCTATCGTAATTGGTGAAGAAGATGAAGCCGTCTTCGTCCATGCCTTTCAGCAAGACGACACGGACGGAAGGCCGGCCGTCGGGCGTTGCCGTCGCGAGGATCATCGCGTTCGATTCGATGACACTTGCGTCGACAGCGTCCTGAAACCAGGCTTCGAACTGACGGAAGGGGTCGGGGTTCACGTCGATATCGTCGAACCCCGGCTCGCGGTACTCGCGGCGCATGTCGGCAATCGACAGACCATGCTTCGTCGAATCGGTCATCACTCGTCGTTCCTGCTGCATCCCTCGGCCCGGTCACGGCCCACCCGGCGACCAGTCGTCATGATACATCCATGCTGGACGCGGGCATCGCTTTGCTGAGATGTTCGAGCGCGTCGGCCGGCGAGTCGTGATGGACGACGATACGGCCATCACGAACCTCCCAGAGACGTCCAGCAAATCGCTCGATGAACCAGCGGTCGTGGGAAGCTGCCAGGATCGGCCCGGGATATTCGGCGAGGGCGTGTTCGAGCTTCGTGAGGACGTCGAAGCTGAGGTGGTTCGTTGGCTCGTCGAGCAGGAGGACGGCCGGTTGCTCGGCAAGGAGGCGGGCGATCTGGAGCTTTCGGCGCTGGCCGGCGCTGAGGACAGACACCGGCCTGGCAAGATCTTCGATTGTGAACAGTCCATAGCGGATCAGCTCGTCAATCGCGTCCTGGCCATGGAGTCCGAGCCCCTGCCGGTAGGCGTCGAGGACTGTGCCAGACTGGCCGGGTATGTCGGCGGACTGATCGAGATAACCGAGATGGATGCCGCGCGCGACGTGAACGTCACCCGTCGTCGGCTGAAGCCGGCCGGCAATGATATTCAGCAAAGTGGACTTACCGGCGCCGTTTGGCCCGACAAGGACGATTCGCTCTCCCGACCCGATGACGAATGAGACGTCATCGAGTACGACGTCACCGTCCCAGGATTGGGTGAGGTTGGCGACAGAGATGATTTCGGCGCTTCGCGCCTCGGCGACGTCGAATGAGGGCAGGATACGGAGCGCGCTGGGTGGCCTGGAGACCGGATCGGCCTCGATTCGGCGCAGCCGCTCTTCGGCGGCGTGGACGTTGCGGGCGATCGCGATGTCTACCCGACCACCCTTGAAGTCATAGGCCATCTTTGCGGGATCTCGCGGGGCGCGATTATGAGCGACCTTGCGTCCGGTGAGCCGGATCGTCCGGCGTAGCTCGCGAATCTCCTCCTGCTGAGCCTCGAATTCGGCGAGCCAGGCGGCTTGCTGGCGTTCGCGCTCGCGCTCGTAGGCAGCATAGTTGCCCGCATATTCGGTAGCGGTGTGGGTGCGTTCGTCGATCTCGACGATGCGGGTAGCCGTGTGATTCAGAAAGGCGCGGTCGTGGGAAGCGGCGACAATGCCACCCGCATACCCCGCCAGGTATGACTCCAGCCAACCTAGGGCAGCGAAGTCGAGGTGGTTCGTTGGCTCGTCCAGCAACAGCAGGTCGGGGGATTGCAGCAGCAGCGTGGCGAGCAGGACGCGCTCCTGTTCGCCACCGGAGAGGGTGACGAAGGGCCGCTCGCGCGACAGATCGGCGAGGCCGAGGCCGGCGAAGACGATCTCGATCCGGTGGTCCAGCTCGTAGCCACCTTGGCGCTCGAATCGTTCCTGGAGATGTCCATACTCATCGAGCAGCGTGTCGACCTCGTCGATGCCCTCGGCAAGCATCGCCTCGATCTCGCGTAGCCGGCTCTCGATCTGGCGTAGCGCGCCGACGACCTCGTAGACGAGATCATCGACGGTCGCGCCGGGGAGGTCGGGTGGTTGCTGGGCGAGGTAGCCGGCGACGACGCTATCAGGAATGAGGATCTCGCCACTATCCGGCAGGATCTCACCCGTGATGATTCGGAGCAGCGTGGACTTGCCAGCGCCGTTGGCGCCGACGAGACCGAGACGATCACCGTTGTTGACGACAAAGGAGATGTTGTCGAGAACGGACACTGGGCCGAAGGTCTTTGAGACCCGCGAGACACTGAGCAGCATGGTGCACCTGTAACCTCATCGAGAAGCGATGGACGATGGGAACCGGCGCTGGCCGGCCCAATGTGTGCTGTGGTTACAGGTCCGTGGTCAAGGGAGTGGCTCCTGAGACTGGGTCGTAGACGCATGGCCGCGTCAGTCTGGGACTCTAGCACGGAGCGGAAAGGAACTGCAAGGCGTGGTTCGTTGCGGGTTGGGCGAGAGGGGCGCTAGGATGCCGTGAGCCGGGGACATGAGATCGTGGTGACGAGCAGACATGAGGGGGTAGCGTGGACACAGCGACGGACGTGACGAAGGACGTGTTGTTCGAGCGACGCGGGCGGGTGGCCTGGGTGACGTTCAACCGACCCGAGGCGCGCAACGCGATGACGTTCGCGATGTATGACCGGCTGGCGAGCATCTGCGACGAGGTGGAGGCCGACCCGGAGATCCGCGTGCTGGTATTGACTGGAGCGGGGGAGAAGGCGTTCGTTGCCGGGACCGACATCAGCCAGTTCCGCGCGTTCTCGGGGCCTCAGGACGCGATCGACTACGAGGCGCGGATCGAGGGAGCTCTGGCGCGTCTGGAATCGCTGGCGCGACCGACGATCGCAGCGGTGCGTGGCTACGCGGTCGGCGGCGGAGCGCAGATCGCGCTGACCTGTGACCTGCGGGTCTGCACGCCGGACGCGAAGTTCGGGGTGCCGATTGCGCGGACACTGGGCAACGCACTGTCGATGAGCGGCTACGCGCGGTTGGTGGATCTGGTCGGTCCCGCGCGCGCGAAGGCGATCATCTTTACCGCCGACATGGTGACCGCCGAGCAGGCGCAGGCGATCGGGTTGGTGAACGAGATCGTCGCGCCGGAAGAGTTCCAGGAGCGAGTGAGCGCGCTGGCGGAGAAGATCGCCGGACACGCGCCGATCACGTTGCAGGTCACGAAGGAATCAGTGCGTCGGGTGCTGCACTCGCGCCGCCCGCCACGCGACACCGATCTCATGGTGCGGGCCTACATGAGTGAGGACTTCAAAGAGGGCGTCGATGCCTTCCTGGAGAAGCGCAAGCCGGACTGGAAGGGGCGCTAGACATGGCTGATGGGGAGGGGATGATGCCGCTGTCTGGCATTCGAGTGATCGACCTGGGCCGGCATCTGGCTGGGCCAACCGCGGCAATGTGGCTGGGCGATCTCGGCGCAGACGTGATCAAGATCGAGAATCCGGGCAAGGGCGAGGACGCTCGGTCGAGCGGGCCGCCGTTCTTCAACGGCGAGAGCGCGTTCTTCCTTGCAGCCAACCGCAACAAGCGTTCACTGGCGCTCGATCTGAAGCGGCCAGAGGGGCAGGCGATCTTCCGCAAGCTGGCCGCGACTGCTGACGTGGTGGTCGAGAACTTCCGACCAGGGGTGATGGAGGCGTTGGAGATCGGTTACGAGACTGTCGCCGAGACGAACCCGGGCATCATCTACTGCTCGATCTCTGGCTTCGGCAAAGACGGACCCTACGCGAGCCGGCCGGGTCTGGACCAGATCATCCAGGGCGTCTCCGGGCTGATGAGCATCACCGGCTTTGAGGGTGGCGAGCCGACGCGGGTCGGCATCCCGATTGCCGACCTGCTGACGGGGCTGTTCGGCGCCTATGGCGTGCTGGCGGCCATGCAGGCGCGCGAGCGAACAGGACGCGGGCAGCGGGTCGAGACATCGTTGCTGGAGAGCATGGTCGGGGCGCTGGCGTTTCAGGCGACGCGCTATCTGAACGGCGGCGATGTGCCACCGCCGGCCGGCAACCACCACCCGATCAATGCGCCCTACGGAGTGTTCCGGACGAAGGACGGCTACGTGACGATCGGCGGCACTGGCGATAAGCGCTGGCCGCTGCTGTGCAAGACCATCGGCGCGCCAGAGCTGCTGGAAGACGAGCGCTTCACGACAAATGGCGGCCGATACGCGAATCGGCTGGAGCTTGCCAATCTGATCAGCGCGAAGCTACAGGCAAAATCCTCGGCGGACTGGGAGGAGATCCTCAACGACGCTGGCGTGCCGTGTGGGCCGATCCTCGGCGTGGACGAGGCGCTCGACCACCCGCAGGTGCGCCATCGTGAGATGGTCGTCGAGATCGAGCATCCCACAGCGGGATTGCTGCATCTGCTGGGCCTGCCGGTGAAGCTGAGCGCGACTCCGGGAGCCGTGCGAGAAGCGCCGCCCGTATTGGGGCAGCATAGCGTGGAGATTCTGGACGAGATCGGGATCGGTGCGGACGAGGCGCGACGGCTGACGGAAGCCGGGATTGTCGGCGTATGGGAACGAAGCGCCTGAATGTTCGAACCGTCGAAGGCGAACCTTGTGTTCGCCCTGACGAGCAGTCGAGACATCCGATCACTGACGCCTTCATTCCTTAGCAATAGTGGTCGGGGGCGTGGCGGAGTGTAGGCCATTGGTCGGGGTCGTGGCCGTAGATCAGGAGGGCATCGCGGGATTCGGCGAGGGCGATCAGGCGGGCGGCCGATCGCGTGCTCGCGGCAGGATCTGCCCCGATCTTGTAGTTGCCACGTTCGCGGTTGAACCGTGAGTAGATCGCGTCGATCGCGAGGATGACGAGGCCGGCTTCCGGGAGCTCGATCGCGACCGACAGGTGACCGGGGCTGTGGCCGGGGGTGTGGAGGAGAGTCAGTCCGGGCACGATCTGCTCGTCACCGTCGATGATTCGGTAGTTGAGCGGGCGGCCATCCAGACTCGTCTCGGGGATCCCGCCGGGCCGGCCATTCCGGGCATGGTCGAGGCCGATCTCGTAGTCGGCGCGGTGGATGATGATCTCGGCGTCGGGGAAATCGGCGACATTTCCGGCGTGGTCGAAGTGGTTATGGGTGAGCACAACGATGTCGATGTCGGCCTCGGCATAGCCAAGCTCGCCAAGGCGGTTCCGCAAATCATCGACGGCGGCGAGGCGGGGGACGAGGCGCTTGCCGAACTCGGTTCCGCGGAACTCATACATCGGTTCGTCAATGTGGCGCCGATTTGGACCGGTGTCGATGAGGACGCGCCGGCCATCGGTGAGCTCGACGAGATAGCCCGGGAAGGCGCAGACGGCCCAGACGCCGTCGAGGTCGCCGGGGGCCATGACGACCCCCATGTCGATATCGGCGCGGCCGAGGTCGAGGACGGTGAGGGAGGTCACGTGTGTATCCATGTTATCCTGCTCTCTCCGAATCCGTTTTCGTGCCGTAGTAACGTGAGGAGTCCACACGGGTGGGCGAACAACCCCGAAGCGACCGCCAGGGCGTCGAGGAGTCAGATTCGAGCACGGCACGAGATGCCATGGTTCGCGAGAGCCGGCGTCGGGCGGCCGTCTGGGGCATCCTGACAGGACTGGCAATGACGGTTGTGGCGCTCGGCTGCATTGCGCTCCTCTACCTGGCACTCGGCCGCTAGGCTCAACGGACTCCGCGAACGTCATCAAGACTGCGCACGAAGACGAGGGCGACGATAGTGGTGATCACGCCACCGAGCCCGACGGCGAGCGGCACGCCGATGAACTCACCGAGGCTGCCGAGAATCATCGAGCCAAGGGGCATCAGACCACCCGCGATCAGTGTGTAGACACTCATCACCCGGCCACGCATGGTGTCGGGGACGATCCCCTGCAAGAGGGTATTGGCCAGCGACATCATGAGCGTCGACGTGCCGCCCACGACGATGACGAGCCCGATTGACGCGATGATCCAGGTTGATTGCGAAAAGGCGAGCAGCGACACGCCGAGGGCGATGGTGACGAGAATGAGGAGCCAGCCCCGACGGGTGAATCCGCCGAGGCTGGCGGTAATGAGCGCGCCGGCAAGCGCGCCGATGCCACTGGCGGCCATGAGCACGCCGAATCCCGTTGCTCCGAGGCCAAGGATGTCGCGGGCGAAGACGGGCATCATCTGGGTGTAAGGACGCGCAGCGATGCTGGGAACGGCGATAAGTAGCAGGATGCCCCAGATCGCTCGATCGGACCGGATGTAGCCAAGGCCCTCCGAGAGCTGCCTGATCATCGAGCGAGAGGTCGGGGCGCGCCGTTCGAGCGGCGGGATTATTGCGACGGCAATCAGCACCGGGATATAGCTGGCCGCATTCAGAAAGAACGCGCCGGAGATCGAGACGGCGGCGATCAGAATGCCCGCGATGGACGGGCCGATGATCGCGGCGGCGTTCCATGCCGCTGAGTTCAACCCGATTGCGCTGGTGAGGCGGTCGCGCCCGACAAGATCGGGGACGAGCGCCTGACGAGTGGGGTTGTCCACTGCGAAAAACACCGACGAGACAAACGAGATGACGAGCAGATGCCAGACGGTGATGAGCCCACTGACGGTGAGGAGCGCGATGACCAGTGACGAGAGCGCCATGCCAGCTTGAGTTACCATGAGGATCCGGGTGCGCGAAAAGCGATCGGCGAGCACTCCGCCAACCAACGAGAGCCCGATTGTTGGCACTGCGCGCACAAGCCCCACGAGTCCGAGATAGAACGGTGAATTGGTGAGCTGGAGAATCAGCCATCCCTGGGCGAGGATCTGCATCCACGAGCCGATATTCGAGATGATCGTGGCGTAGAAGTAGTTGCGAAAAACAGGGACTTCGAGCGCGCCGAAGCGGGCCACGTCGCGGGGCGTGCCGGCTGCGCTTTCGACCGGCTCCTCTGGCTGTGTGCCGGCGCTTCTGGTCACCAGTAGTCCCCCAGTGCCCGAAAAATCGTCTGGCGATGATAGCGCAAGTCCGGAGGGACACAAGTGGCGTCCCGGCGTGACTGTCGGTATGCTGCGACGTCTGTTGGGGGAGCGGGACGTGAGTTTCGCTGGGAGAGACGAGGCGCGGTGAGCGGGGTCGACAACGGCGCGCGACGGCGGCTGCCGGTTCATGTGCTACGGCATCGAGACTACAGATACATCTGGATGGGGCAGTTCGTCTCGATGCTGGGCACTCAGATGCACGCGGCTGCGCTGTCGTGGCAGGTGTATCAGATGACAGGGTCGGCGGTGCAGCTCGGGTTGCTGGGGCTGATTCGGGCGATCGCGGTCATGTCGACATCGCTGCTCGGCGGGGCGGTTGCCGATGCGTTCAATCGGCGGCGAGTGCTGCTGGTGACGCAAGCGATGCTGATGCTGCTGAGCGCGGCGATTGCGGTCGTGACGATGAGCGGGTCGGTGACGATCTGGTTTCTCTATGTCATCGCGGCGCTGGCAGCGGCGACATCGGCGTTTGACGGGCCAGCGCGCGCGGCGTTGATCCCTGGGCTGGTGCCGCGGGTAGAGCTTGCGCCCGCGATGTCGTTGAACATGCTGGTGTTCAGCGTCGCGCGGATGGTCGGGCCGGCGGTCGGCGGCATCGCCGTCGCTCAAGTCGGACTCTCTGGCACCTACTGGCTGGACGCCGGCTCGTTTCTCTTCGTGATCGCGGCGCTGGCTATGATGCAGACGCGACTCGAGCCACCGGTGGTTCGCGGTAACCATCTCGAGGCGATCGTTGAGGGATTGCAGTTCATCCGGCGGACGCCGGTTATCTGGGGCGTGATTCTCCTGGATTTTCTGGCGACACTCCTTGGATCGACGGTCGGATTGGCGCCGATATTCGCGACCGATGTTCTGAAGATCGGGCCGGAAGGGTTTGGTCTGCTCCTCTCCGCCCCGGCCGCGGGCGCGGTGCTTGGCGGTGTGTTGATCAGCCTGGTGCCGCAGCCGGAGCGGCCGGGCATGGTCATGGTCGGAGCGGTCGTAGGGTACGGCGCCGGACTGATGTTGTTCGGCGCGAGCACAACGCTGCTTGTCGCGCTGCTGGCGCTGGCGGGCGCAGGCGCGGCTGACTCGATCAGCGTGGCGATGCGGGCCGTGATCCGCAACCTGGCGACGCCGGATTCATTGCTCGGTCGTGTGGCTGCTGCTCACTCGGCGATGGCTATGGGCGGGCCACGGCTGGGTGAGTTTCAGAGTGGGGTGATGGCTGGCGCAGTCGGGCCGAGGATCGCGATGATTGCCGGCGGGGCGGCGGTCGTCGTCGTGTCTCTGGCGATGGGCGCGCTGGTGCCGAAGATGAGTCGGTCGCGCCTGGATGAACTGGACGCCGAAGCGGCGGC
>CALMXF010000179.1 GCA_937870985.1 uncultured Chloroflexota bacterium | reverse complement strand
CGGGGCGGCAGCGCTGGTGGTGACCAGCGCGGAGGAGGCCGCGGCTCGTGGGCTGAAGCCGCTGGCGACGATCATCGCAACCGGCGTCTCCGCCTGGGACGTGCCGTACCTCGCCTACGTCCCCGAGATGGCCGCCAGAGACGCGCTGGCCAAGGTCGGCATGACGATCGAGGAGATGGACGTCGTTGAGATCAACGAGGCGTTCGCGAGCGTTACGCTGATCGCCTCAGCGCGGTTGGGCATCGACGCGAACTCCGACCGGGTCAACCCGAACGGGGGCGCGATCGCTCTCGGCCATCCGGTCGGCGCATCCGGCGCGCGACTGATTCTGACGATGGCCAACGAGCTGAAGCGGCGCGGCGGCGGCTATGGGCTGGCGGCGATCTGCTCCGGGCTGGCCCAGGGCGACGCGATGATTATCCACGTCGAGGGATGAGGGGCGGGGGTTTACCTCGGCCTGCAACCCACATCGCGCTCGTCCGACACACGATACCCCCTCTCCCGGCGGGAGAGGGGGACAGGGGGTGAGGTCCCGCATGCTCAACCCATTACGGGCATATCGCGACCAGACGCCGAGGGTTGCGGAGGATGTGTTCGTCGCGGATAACGCGGTGATCACCGGGGACGTCGAGATCGGCGCGGGGTCGAGTATCTGGTACGGCGTTGTGATCCGTGGGGATAGCGCGCCGATCAGAATCGGGGTGCGCTCGAATGTGCAGGACGGGTCGATCGTCCATGCCGACGAGGGGTCGCCGGTCAACATCGGGGACGATGTCACGATCGGGCACCGGGCGATCGTGCACGGCACAACGATCGGTGACGGATCGCTGGTGGGCATGGGCGCGATCCTGCTGAACGGGTCGGTCGTCGGGGCAGGGGCGCTGGTCCCAGAGGGCGCCACGATCGAGGCAGGTACGGTCGTGATGGGCGTGCCGGCCCGGCCACGGCGCACACTCTCCGAGGCAGACCGAGCGCGGATCATCGAAGGCTCACAACATTATGTCGCGCTGGCAAGGGAATACAAGGCCGCGCAGGACGACACAGGGAGCAGCTAGCCGGCAGGGCCGGGAACACCTGGAGGAGACATGGCAGTCCGAATCGAACGCGACGGCGCTGTCGCGGTGGTCACCATGAGCCGGCCGGAGGCGCTCAACGCCTTCAACACGGAGCAGCTTCTGGCGCTGCGCGACGCGGTCGCCGAGGTTGCGGCGGACCAGTCGATCCGCTGCGCGATCCTGACTGGCGAGGGGCGAGCGTTCGCTGCCGGCGCGGATATCAAGGAGATGGCGGAGAAGACGCCACAGCAGGGGCTGGCGTTCGGCGCGCTCGGCCACGGGATCGGCAGGGCGATCAACGCCGCGCCACAGCCGTGGATTGCCGCGATCAACGGGCACGCACTCGGCGGCGGCTGCGAGATCGCGCTGGCCTGCGACATCCGGCTGGCAAGCGAGACGGCGACGCTGGGTCAGCCCGAGGTCGGCCTGGGCATCCTGCCCGGTTGGGGCGCCACTCAGAGGTTGACGCGTCTTGCCGGGCCGGGGATCGCCAGCGAGCTGATCTTCACCGGACGCCGGCTGAAAGCCCCGGAGGCGCTGATGCTGGGGCTGGTCAACGCCGTCTACGCACCCGGCGCGCTGATGGACAAGGCGCGAGAGATGGCGGCGACGATCGTCGCGAACAGCCCGACCGCCGTCGCAGCCAGCAAGCGGATGATCGCGCTGGCCTTCGATGGCTCGCTCGACAACGGCCTGACACGCGAGGCCGAGACGTTCGCGCTGCTATTCGGCGCCGCCGACCAGCGCGAGGGGATGGCAGCATTCATCGAGAAACGGCCGGCCGAGTTCACCGGCGAGCGGGATTGAGACGCGCGAGGGCGAGCTGACGCTCCTTCCGCACACGCGCACAGGTAAGGGGAAGAGCCACCGTGAAAATCCTTGTCCCGGTCAAGCAAGCGCCGGACCCGAACGCTATCCGATTCGACGCCTCGGGCGCTTTCGCAGCCTCAACACCGCGTGTCGTCAACGAGTACGACCAATATGCCATTGAGGAGGCTATCCGGCTGAAGGAAGCCGGCAAGGCAACCGAGGTCGTCGTGATGACCGTCGGCGCGGCCACGGCGAGGGACGCCATCGCTCGCGGGTTGGGGATGGGCGCCGACCGTGGGGTGCTGGTGATCACGGACGACGCGGATCTGACCGCCGGTGATGTCGCGGCGATCGTCAGCACAGAGGCGCGCGATGGCGAGTACGACCTGATCATCGTCGGGCAGGAGACGAGCGACGGGGGAAGCGGCACTGTCGGCCCGCTGATCGCCGGCCTGCTCGATCTCCCGCTGGTGTCGAACGTCGTCCAGCTCGAAGCGGGTGATGGCACGCTGACACTCGGGCGCGAGGTGGAGGACGGCCGCCACATCGTCGAGACGACGCTGCCGGCGGTCGTCTGCGCGCTCACCGGGCTGAACGAGCCACGCTCTCCGTCGCTGAAGGGGATCATGGCGGCGCGCAAGAAGCCGGTCGAGGAGAAGCAGGCCTCCGACTACGCCGTCTCTGACGCTCACGTCTCGTGGGGCCGGCTCTACGCCGAGGCGCGAGTCGTCGAAGGCACGATCATCGAGACGGACGCCGAGAGCGCGGCGAAGCAGGTTGTCCGGCTGCTGCGGGAGAAGAAGTTGGTTTGACGGACGGATGAGGGGGCTGTAATGCTGGCCTGCGTCATGGTCGATCCTGCTGGTTGGTGAGACAGAGATAGAGAGTGGGGGTGGGATATGGCGAATGGGGTGCTGATCGTCGTTGAAACGAGCGCGGGGGTGGTTCGGGAGGCGTCGCTGGAGCTGATCGGGCCGGCGCGAGCG
>CALMXF010000178.1 GCA_937870985.1 uncultured Chloroflexota bacterium | reverse complement strand
GCCCGATCGCGGGCGTTGCGCCAGTCGTCCCGCTCAATGCCGCGCCGCTCAACCCAGCGCTGGAGGAGTAACGGCGCCGACGATCTCAGGGGCGTCTTGATCGGCCCGACCTCCGAGAGACTGATCGTCGCGACCGTCAACCACGGCCTCGTCCGCTGAAACGTTCGATGGCGAATACTTGCCACGATTTTGGCGGGGACTCGCCATCGTTTTGGCGGATTCTGCGTTGACCAATGCTTGATCTCGATCAACAATAGGTCCATTGCTTCGGCTGCAGCCAAGCACTCCGGCTGTGACGCCGGGTGACCAACAGCAAGAATTGAGGGAATGAATGCGACAGAGGACGAGGTTCGACATCATCCGAACACTGTTGGCAGCTTCGTTCTTAACGCTCGGATGGCTCGCGCTCTTACCGGGTGAAGCATTCGCGCTCGATACAACCGTCAAATACGATCTGACGGCAAATATCTCAAGTCCTATGTGTCATACAGCAAATCGACAAACTGCGTGTCGGTTTCTGCACGCTATTACGACGACTCCCGAGGCAATGGTGGTGCGGAACAGTGGCGATTAGCGTACACCCGCGACCTGTATTGGAACGGATCGGGCTGGGTTACTGGACGGTCTCAGGAATGGAGCAGATGGTACTATAATCAGTTCTTCGATGGTTGGGAGTGTCGCTGCAGTACTCATGGCTACTCAACGACTCTCGTTGATGTGATCTTCCTGGGCAACTACTACTCATGTGACGGCGGTGGCTCCTGCTGGTATTGGTACTCAGATGTCTTGCATCACTACATCGCGTCGTCATGAGAGGGTGACGACGACCGTCTGTCTGGTTGAGTGATACAGGAAGGGCAACATCGATGCAGAGGATGCTTAGCCGATCAGGTCGTAGAGTGTTCGTTCTCCTGGGGCTATCACTGGTGATCACGCTCACTTCGAGCATCTCTGCCGCGGATGCGCCGGCTCGCCGTCCCGATTGGCCGCCGTTCCAGATGACGTATGAGGAGTTCGGCTACCCGAGCGGCGTGTCAACGCCCCCGACGACCGACACCTGGGTCGTGACCTGGCATGGTCTGGGGCGATGGGAGAAGGAGCTGACTGGCAGCACGACGAATCCTCAAGCAGTCGGCGACACGTACCACTTCGACGGCAAGCGATTCATCGTCGATCTTTCGCTGCCCGGCGCCGACGACATCGCGATCGACCACACGGATGGCGTACCGGTCATGCCGAATGCCTGGCTCGTGCCGGGGCGCGACGCCGCGCTCGCGTCAAAGGGGTTCCACCGCTCAGCCGACCCGACGTCGAACGTCGTCCAGTATCAACGCGAGGTGACTGTCCCATGCTCGGCGGCAGGTCCCGAACAGCGTCCCACGGCCTGCGCAACCGGAACGACGTTCACGCGCCGTGAGACGATCGTCTATACGACCACGATCATCCCACCCATGCCCGTCGAGCTGTGGGACGAGATCGACGGACAGTCCGTCTGGCGCGTCAGTGTGTTACGCGTCGAACCGATAATGGAGTAGTCATTGAGCACGCAGGCATGCGATGAGCGTCGAGCAACGGGCTCCGCTCGATTGCGGATAGGCGTCGCGCTCGCCGCTACTGCCTGTGTCCTCACTATCGTCGCCTGCGCGCGCGCCGGGCCGACTGAGCCGACGGCTCTGCCGGCCGCCTCACCGCC
>CALMXF010000177.1 GCA_937870985.1 uncultured Chloroflexota bacterium | reverse complement strand
CAAGCACGGGTACTGGTTGCAGGTGCTACGGGTGCGTGTTAGCATTCCCATGGCTTCTCGGGAGCCCGTATTCTCCGATAGCTCAACGGTAGAGCAGGCGGCTGTTAACCGCAAGGTTCTTGGTTCGAATCCAAGTCGGAGAGCCCTTCGCCGCCAGGTTAGCCCGGCGGCATTTTCGTGCGCTGCTGTCTCAGGATTGCTCGAATGAGTCGCAGCTCGCCCCAGGTGTAGTCAGCGTCCTCCCCAAGCTCGTCCATGATCGGTCGCAACAAGTCATCACCAGTCCTCGCGATGACCTTCGTAACGTCGTGGATCATCTGGTCGGTGAGCATGTGTCGAACGTCAACCTCCGCGCCGCTCTCGATTGCCTCGACAAGGTGAGCCTCTACAGTCGTGGCAGCGAGACCGCGCTGGTGCGCGACATCTTCAACAGATTGCCCCTGATTGAAGATCGCCAGTGATTCTCGCGCTGTCTTCGACATTGTCTGACGACGTAGCGGCGCTGCATCGCGTGTTGGCAACGACTTCGGAGTAGCGCCAGTATCCCGAATGAACATGTCGACCTCGGCAAGGAACTCCGCGCCATACGCCTCGGCCTTGCGCGCTCCGACACCGATGACTTGCAGTAGTGCCTGCGGCGTCGATGGAAGTTGCGTTGCGATCTGGCGCAATGTCGAATCCGGAAAAACGACATACGGTGGCACTCCGCGTGTGTCGGCGATCTGCTTTCGTAACCGACGAAGACGCTCGAAGAGCTCGGGGTACGCCTCACCCGCCTGATCCTGGGAGTCGGCCTTCGCTACGGCCGGCAGCTTCGCGAAGCTCACACGCTTCTCGCGAAACAGAACATCCCCTCCTGCCTGGGTGACCGAAAGGATATTGAAGTTCGTGGTGTCTTGATGCAAGTAGCCATCGCGGATCAGCGCTCGTCCGAGATGTTGCCACTCAGCCTTAGGACGATCCTTGCCGATCCCCCACGTCGAGAGCTTGTCATGCCCTGCGCGAACGATGCGTTGATCCTTCGATCCACGCAGCACGTCGATAACGTAGGCCAGACCAAATCGTTCCCCAGTGCGCTTGACGCAGGACATCAGCATCTGCGCGGCGATCGTCATATCGATCATCTCGGGTGGGTCGCCGCAGATATCACAGCATGGCGGAGGCTGGCCGGCGAATGGCTCATCGAAGTAACTCAGCAACGCCTCTCGGCGACAGCGAGAACCCTCCGCCCAGGCCGCCATCTGTTTGAGCTGGGTCTGCGCAATCTCGCGCAGATGTGGAGTCGGCTTGTCGTCGACGAAGACCGTCTGCCGGACCACGTCCCCGTAACTGTAGAACAGGATGCAATCGGCGGGCTCGCCGTCCCGGCCGGCGCGGCCGCTCTCTTGATAGTAGCTTTCCAGGTTGCGCGGCAGATCCTGATGGATAACGAAGCGCACGTCTGGTTTGTCGATCCCCATGCCGAACGCAATCGTCGCAACTACGACCTGAATATCGTCGCGGACAAATGCTTCCTGTGCCCGGTGACGCGCGTGCGAATCCATCCCGCCGTGATATGCGAGAGCAGAGAAGCCATCTCGACGCAAACGCTCGGACGTGGACTCTGTTCCAGCACGCGATAGGCAGTAGATGATGCCGCTTTTGCCGGGATGGCTACGTATATAAGACGCGATCTGGTGATACGCGTCGCGCTTGGGTCTCACGTCATAAAAGAGATTTGGACGATTGAAGCTTCCCTGAAACTGCTGAGCGCCCGCGAGCCCTAGTTGCTGGCGGATATCGCTCTGCACGTGGCTCGTCGCCGTCGCAGTGAACGCGGCGAAGACAGCGTTCGGAAATGCATCTCGAAGTCGGAGTAGATCGCGATACTCCGGACGAAAGTCGTGCCCCCACTCTGAGACGCAATGCGCCTCATCGATGGCGACCAGGGACACACCGCGTGCCTGTAGCCGCTGAATGAACCCAGCCGTTGCGAACCGTTCCGGCGCAACGTAGAGCAGCTTGATCTCGCCACGGGAAATGGCGGCAAGCCGATCGTGGATCTCACGCGAATCAAGTGAGCTGTTGATGAACGTCGCCGGCACGTCGAGCTCGGTCAACGCGTCGACCTGATCCTTCATCAGAGCAATCAACGGCGATATGACGACCGTCAAACCTTCAAGCAGGAGAGCCGGAAGCTGATAACACAGCGACTTGCCACCGCCGGTTGGCAGGAGCACGAATGCATCGTGTCCATCAAGGATCGTTCGGACAATGTCCTCTTGAAGCGGGCGGAACGAGTCATAGCCCCAGACTGACCGGAGCGTTTCAAGCACGATGTCACCATGCGCGCTCGTGTTTCCGATCTGACGCTGGTCTGGATCTGGAATGGATGATGATCCGGGCTTACGTGTCAACATACACGGTAAGGATACGGTATCCAGCCCGGCGAAATCGTTCCGGGCCATGATTCGCATCCATGCTAGACTCCTGTCACTTCGCAATGGCTGGCGACGAAAGGGGACACGCGATGCGGGCATTACGGGCTGACGAGATCAGACGCCTTGTGCCGATGCGGCAGGCGATCGATCTGATGAAGCAGGCGTTTGCAGCCCATAGCCGTGGCGAGACGATCAGCCCCCTTCGGACACCTGTGAATCTGCCGGACGGTAGTGGAGTTGTTCTGTTTATGCCCGCGTACGTTCCGGGAGGCGAGGACGCGCCAGCGTCGGTCGGGGTGAAGGTGGTCTCTGTCTTCGGTGGTAACCGCGAACTCGGGTTGCCGACGATCAACGCGATTGTCGTGACGGTCGATCCTGCGACAGGTGTGCCGACCGGATTGCTCGACGGCGCGATGGTCACCGCCCTGCGGACCGGCGCGGTCTCTGGGGCGGCGACCGATCTCATGGCTCGCCAGGACGCGCGGACGCTGGCCATCATCGGCGCGGGCGCGCAGGGTGTGACGCAAGCGGCAGCGGTGTGCGCGATTCGGCCGATCGCAGAGATACGGGTCTACGACCTGTTTCCGCAGTCGCGCGAATCGTTCGCCGAGCGCCTCGCAACGTGGCTACCCAGTGGGATGCCGCAGATTATCGTTGCGGAGTCGGCGCGACAGGCAGTCGTTGGAGCAGATGTCATCTGCACAGCGACGACGTCGACGAGTCCGGTCTTCGAGGATGCGTGGCTCGCGCCCGGCGCGCATATCAATGGGATCGGCGCCTACACACCCGAAATGCAGGAAATCCCGGACGCGACGATTGCACGATCCCGGATCGTTGTCGATTCGGTCGAGGCTGCGTTACACGAGGCCGGTGACCTGATTCAGTCGATTCAGCGAGGGGCGATTTCACGCGACGCAATCAAGGTCGAGCTTGGTGACGTCGCTGCCGGCAGCGCGGTCGGTCGTGAATCGGCCGGCCAGATCACATTTTTCAAGTCCGTCGGCAACGCAATCCAGGACATGATCGTCTGTGGGGCGGCGCTTGAAGCGGCGATAAGCCAGGGTGTCGGGCAGTCTGTCGACCTCTCCTAGCTCGACATCAACGACGACACTCGCTCACGGCAGCAGCCTCGCGGTCGCCACGCTGCTTGCGTTCGGGGAGCGAGTGACACTGACACAGGCCGGCGGCGCTCACATGAGCACCGCCGGCCTGTGTCATGATCGGTGGGTTGGCAAGAGGGTCGGGCTAGCCGTCTGCGGCGGTCGCCATCAGCGCGCGCGCGTGCATCGGGCAGTCGCCCGCGGCACAGACGCCATCCTCGACATGCTGGCGCCACTCTTCAGGAAACGCGCGCATCATGCCGAGAACCGGCATCGGCGCAACCTGGCCCAGACCACACAGTGATAGCTCGATGACGTGCTTGCTTGTGCGCTCGATCAACTGCAGATCGGCCGATCGAGCACTGCCGTGGCGGATACGATCGAGAATCTCGGTGAGCGCAGGATTCCCCAGCCGGCACGGCGTGCACTTACTGCATGACTCGTAGCGATTGAATGCCATCAGGTAACGCGCGAAGCCAACAGAACAGACCGTGTCATCGAAGACGACGAATCCTCCCGAACCGAGCATCGCCCCGAGCGATGTCAACGAGTCGAAGTCCACCGGGTGGTCGATCTGATCTTCCCGAAGCGCGCCGGCAGAAACGCCGCCTGTCTGAACACCCTTGAACGTGTAGCCGTCCTTCATCCCGCCGTATACGTCGAAGATCAGATGGCGCAGGTTGACACCCATCTCCATCTCGACGACGCCGAGCCGCTTCAGCGGGCCCTGGAACGTGAAGAGCTTCGTGCCTTTGCTCTTCTCTGTTCCCAGACTGGCATACCACTCGCCGCCGTTTTTGATGACGAGCGGCGCATTGGCGATCGACTCCGTATTGTTGAGCATCGTCGGGCGTCGCCAGAGGCCTTCTTCGACGCTGCGTGGCGGCTTCGTGCGAGGTTGTCCCCGTTCGCCCATAACGGAGTACATCAGCGCGGAGCCCTCACCGCAGATGTACGCGCCGCCGCCGGCGCGAGCGCGAACTTCGACATCGAACCCGGAGCCCAGCACGTTCTCGCCGATCAGCCCCCATTCCTCAGCCTGGGCGACCGCTTTGCGGAACCGCTCCAATGCGAGGACATGCTCGCCGCCGACGTAGTTGTAGCCGCGGTTTGATCCGACTGCGTAACAGGCGATCAGGATGCCTTCGAGGACGAGATGCGGGTTGCTCTCGATGAGTTGACGATCCTTGTAGACATTCGGTTCGCCCTCGTGGGAGTTGATCGCGATGAACTTGGGCTCGGCGCGCGATCGTCGTGCGCTCTCCCACTTGATGCCGGCCGGGAACCCGGCGCCACCGCGTCCGCGGACGCTCGCGGTCTTCATCTCCTCGATAACCTCATCCGGGGTCATCTCGAAGAGCGCCTTTTTCAGCGCACCGTACCCGCCACGCGCGATGTAGTCCGCAATCGATTCAGGGTCGATAACGCCCCAGTCGGCGGTGAGGAATTTTTTCTGCCCGGCGAAGAACGGGTGCTCCGCGATTGGCTGGATATTGCCGACCGGAGTATCAGCGAACGTGCCGACAGCGAGCTCTTCGTGCGGCTTGCCGGCCTTCAGTGATGCGATGAGGTCTGGCACACGGTCGGCGGTCACATTCGCGTACAAAATCGAGGGATGGTTTGGCCCCTGAACCACGACCGATGGATCTGCCCAGTTCCATCCGCCAGATCCGACTCGCTTCAGCGTGTAGGTCAGCCCCGACTCCTCCAGCAACAGCCGGAGGTAGTCGAAGGTCGCCAGCGCGCCCTTTGATTTGGACCACTCGCCAATCGGCACTCGGAAGACCCAGCTGCTGCCGTCGTGAAGCTTCGCCCAATCGGATGAAACCCTTTCGGCGTACTGTTCGAACGCCTGCCGATCAGTGAGCTTCATGATGACCCTCCGCCGGTCCCCGCCGGATGATTTCGGCGATCGCCTCGTTGAACCTGGCGATATCCAGGTTGCCGAAATAGTCGTGATGATCCACCTGCACGACCGGCGCAAGCTCGCAGACGCCGAGGCAGCCATTGACAACCTGGACAGTGAGCTCGCCGTCGGCAGTCGTTTCGTCTCCGGCGATGCCGTAGCGATCCTGCAACTCGTCGATCAGCTTCTGGCTACCAGCAACGAAACAGGCAGTGCCATGGCACAGCAGCATGAAGTGGTTGCCGGGGGGCTGTGTTCGGAAGTCGGCGTAGAACGTGAGCAACCCGAAGATACGGTTTTCGGTGACGCCGAGATGTTCGCCGATGATTTTGGCGGCCTCCGGCGATACCCAACCGATCAGGTGCTGAACATCCTGGCAAGCGCCGAGGATGAGTTCTTGCGCCTCCTCGTAGTCTCGCGGCTTGTAATTCGTCCGCAGTAGTTCGCGAACGCGTTCGAGATCCGACTCGCTGACGTGAACCTCCTGAGCCAATCCTGCGACCCTTCCGCTACCACCGCGTGTCGTTGGACGTGTATTGTCGCTGCGATGGGCCTGTGAGATGCTTCACGGGCGCTGCCGCGAGTATAGCAATGACCGATATGCCCCACAACAACACCGGCCCATGAGAGGTGATGCTTAGTTGTTCGAACAACTCGCCGACGAGAAGATTCGCGAGGCAATCGAACGGGGCGATTTCGATAATCTGCAGTCGGCTGGCAAGCGTCTCTCGTCGATGGATGATGACTATGCCGGCGATGACTGGATGGGCATCCACATCCTGCACAACGCGGGATTTCTTCCAGAGTGGCTCGAGTTGCGCAAACAGATCTATTACGAGCGGCCGGCCGTGCTCGCAGCGCTCCGCGAATGGGAAGACCAGATACGGCGGACAGGGTCACCCACACATGCGCTCTGCGTACGCGCGGGTGAGAACTACCGGAAGCGAGCCGCTGAGATCAATGCCAGGATCGACCTGCACAAT
This sequence comes from uncultured Chloroflexota bacterium, assembly GCA_937870985.1. GTDB lineage: Bacteria > Chloroflexota > Chloroflexia > Thermomicrobiales > CFX8 > JAMLIA01. Next base: position 3,750 of record CALMXF010000177.1, on the reverse strand, counting down.
ATCCGCTGTCCGGGGATCATGTTCGAGTTGGCGCGGTTTCGAGAAGATGTGACGCCGAACAGGCTCGGCTAAGCGGACTGACACATCTTTCTCACGCGTTCCTTCAACTCATCTGGGGCGCTCACTTGTCGACAACGCTGACCGATCAGGCTGAGGACGTTTTCCTCGAATCGGAAATGCTCCCTGCACGGAGGGCATCGGTCCAGGTGCGCTTGCACCTCGCGCCGTTCTTCGTCTGACAGCTCACGGTCGATGAATTGGTACAGGTGTTCGATTGTCTGCTTACACGTGCCCATCAGCGTCGACTTTCCCAAGGACTCCGGACTCGACTGCCGCGTCGTACAGTTGGCGCTGAAGGCGGCGGCGAGCGCGATAGAGACGAGACATCACCGTCCCGATCGGAATCTCGACGATCGATGCGATGTCGCGGTAGCTGAACCCTTCAACATCGGCAAGCAGGACGACCTGCCTGAACTCCTCAGGGAGCTCATCGATCACGCCGATCACTCGATCGACCGAGAGTCTGCTGAGCACAATATCCTCTGGTCGCTCGACGCTCGGTTGGACGCCAGACTCGATGAGGTGATCGTAGAGGTAGAACTCTTCGATGTCGTCGAGCGAGGAGTTCGTTGGTCGACGCTGCCGGCGACGGTATTCGTTGATGTAGGTGTTCGTGAGAATGCGGAACAGCCACGCACGGAGGTTCGTCCCCTCGGTGAACTGGTGTAACGAGCGAAACGCCCGAAGGTATGTCTCCTGAACGAGATCCTCGGCGTCGGCCGCATTCCGTGTCATACGGAGCGCAGTCCTGTATAGCGCGTCGATGTGTTCAAGCGCACCCTGCTCGAGCCGTTCTCTCACCGGCCCGCTCACCGGAGACCCTCCGGCCGCGACAGGCGACTCACCTTCAACCTGACAAGCACAACACGAACTCATGTCCAGCTATTCCACACGACAGGCTGTTGTCGCGCCCGGTAACGCGTCACGAGTCTCCACTAGTTGTCCTTTTTCTGGCCGAAATCGTCGAGATCCAGCGTATCAATGAAATCACGGAACGCCGAGAGCCTCTCCTCAGGGATTGGCGACTCACCGTCGCCTTCGCCAGCATGATCGGTCTCTTCTTCGGCGTCATCATCAAGCTGAACGCCGGCGCGATCCATCACGGCATCCTCGACGAAGATCGGCGCTTTGGCGCGTACCGCGAGCGCAATCGCGTCAGAAGGTCGCGAGTCGATCTCAACGCCCATCCCATTTTGCTGAATGACAATGCGAGCGTAAAAGACATCGTTGTTAATCTCGGTGATGACGATGCGATTGACGTTCGCTCCGAGCTCGCCAATCACCGATCGCAACAAGTCATACGGCAAAGGGCGTGACGCGGCGATGCCCTGGAGCTCCATGGCGATTGCCTCGGCCTCGAACGCGCCAATCCAGATCGGGAGGTGCCGATCACCTTCGACCTCTTTGAGAATGACGACTCGTGCCTGGGTGACCAGGCTGACCCTGATGCTGTCGACGGTAGTCTCGATCATGTTCTTCGATGCCCTTCCGCGTCGGGCGTCCTGCACGATGGAGTACGTTCAGCCACGTTCGACGATCTGGCCGCCTATCGAGGATATGACGGCGTGGACAGGATACCTATATCATCTCCTGGCCAGTATGCGATCCAGGCCCGCCCAATGATCTGGTCGATCGCGATTGGCCCGAATGCCCGAGAATCGGACGAGTTCGCTCGATTATCGCCCAACACGTAGACCTGTCCATCGGGAATCGTAATCTCCTGCTGACCGAGTGTTCCCGCCCATGAGGTCGATACGCCGTGGAGATACGGTTCCTCGAGACGCTGTCCATTGATATAGACCGCGCCGTCGTGGATTGAGAGACGTTCTCCGGGCAGCCCAATCACTCGCTTGATATACGGCTTGCCTCGGTCGACGGGAGGGTGCAGCACGACGATGTCGCCTCGCTGCGGTGGATGGAGTGGGTAGACGATCTGCGAGCCGGATCGATCGACGAAGGGTAGCGCGTCGAGAATCCCGTTCACGTCGAAATGCCAATAGATGGCCCGGTTCACCAGCAGCATCTCGCCAGAATCCAGGTTCGGGGACATCGATTCACCGTCGACTCTGAAGTTGAGGACGATCGCGCGGACGGCGACAAATACCAACAGCGCGAGGAGGAGAGTCTCTACGATGTCCCACAGCATTCCGCGTTCGGTCTTTGGCGTCGGTTCCACGACGGGGAGATTCTGGGTATCTTCGGGTCCGGCGATTGTCGATTCACGACGGGGCGCCAGATCGCCGGGAGTTGGCTCGGTTCGGGAGCCTTCGAACATGATCGTTCGTCCTTTGATTACCGGCCATCGCGATCAGAATAGCCGGCCCGGAGTATATCGTCCCGAGCCAGAATGCTGGCGGGATTGTGGCGAGCTACTAATGGGGCAGGCGTCGGAGACGGCGATGCCCGGGGTTAACCCGGGCATCGCCGTGAACGCGTGGTATCGCGTGCTGAAATCTAGAGTTCTTCCTTGGCCGGCGTCGTTGGCTTGGTTGCTACTTCCTTTGTCTCAACCACCTTCGCGTCGGCTTCCTCGTCGACGTTGGTCTTGAATTCCTTGATGCCTTTACCCAGCGCGCCGCCGATCTCCGGGAGCTTGCCCACGCCGAAGATGATGACAACGACCACCAGGATGATTGCGAGTTCCGGCCACCCGAGAGGCATTGGTAGGTCCTCCTATTCGCCAACTGTGTTCGCGCTTGTGCGGCAGTATACCGCAGTTCTGTATACGTCTTCCAAGCCCGATTCGGCGCTACCGGAATATGGCAGCGATGATCGACAGGATGACGAAGACGACGCCGATTCCAATCGTGAAGTTGTACAGCGTTCGCTCAAACCCGCGTCGCGTCCGATAGATCGACGACGTGTCGCCGCCAAATGCCCCGCTGAAGCCCGATCCCTTTGACTGCATCAGAATGACAGCCATCAGCAGGAGCGAAACGATGATGATCGCGAGGTCAAGTGCGAACTTCAAGCAACGAGCCTTCCAGACGACCGGTCAACAACCGCCGAAGGATACTACACGCCGACAGCGCCAGCAGCCACCGCGATTGCAAGGAACGCATCGGCTTTGAGGCTCGCCCCGCCAATGAGTCCGCCGTCGACATCGGGTCGACGAAATAGCTCGTCGGCGTTGTCCGGAGTCACACTGCCGCCATAGAGCACCCGGACCGCTTGGCCGGCCTCGTCGAAGCGATCCGTCATCCAGCGACGAATTGCCTCACACATCTCCTGCGCATCATCCGGTGTCGCGGCAACGCCTGTCCCAATAGCCCAGACCGGCTCGTACGCGATGACCAGTCGATCGAGATGACCGGTGTCGACGCCTGCTAACCCTGCACCCAGCTGACGAGTCACAACATCCAGGGCAGCGCCCGATTGTCGCTCGCCCAGGAGCTCGCCGACACAAAGGACCGACGTCAGCCCTGCGGCGAGCGTTGCGTCAACCTTCTGACCGACAAACTCGTCACTCTCTCCCATAACATGACGTCGCTCACTGTGTCCGGCAAGGATCATCTGACAGACCCCGACCAATGACCATGGCGAAATCTCACCGGTGAACGCGCCCGATTTCTGGATGTAACAGTTCTGGGCGCCCACCTGAACGCCACTGCCGCCGAGCTCGTCGCGGACCGATGCGATCCACGGGAACGGCGGGAACACGGCGAGGTCAACCCCGCGAGCTGCGCCGGC
>CALMXF010000176.1 GCA_937870985.1 uncultured Chloroflexota bacterium | reverse complement strand
CGTTGCCGTCGAAGGACGAATGGTTGTAGAACAAGCGCCGAGCAGCGACGCCTGTTCGAGGAGACGATCGCCGAGGACGAGGCGAGCCTGCGTGCGCAGCTGGAACAACTGCGACGCGAAGCCGCTGAGACCACTGTCGAGGCCAAGCCGAAGGCCGCGCCTCGGCGCAGCGCTGCCTGTGCCTCGCCCGTAAGGTAATCGATCGGGCAGAGCCAGGAGATCCCGCCATCACTCAGCTCGCCGGCCAGCTCCCAGGCACGCGGGCGAAGCGCTGAGACGAGCAGCGGCACGTCTGTGGCGGTGGGAAGCGTCGCGTCAATCGAGAACCAGCGTCCATCGAACGTCGCGCGCCCGCCCTGCATCGCTGCGCGAACAACCCGCAGGTACTCATCGAGCCAGTCCAGCGGGCGATCGAGGTCCAGCCCATAGGCCGCCATCGACGGTCCGTGGCTCGTGCCGACGCCAATCCGGACCCGTCCGGGCGCCAGATCGTCCAGCACTGCCGCCTGGCCCACCAGCCCAAGCGGGTGGCGAGTGAAAGCTGGGACGATGCCCGAGCTCATCCGCACCCGCTGGGTGACCATCGCTGCTGCGGCGAAGATCGACAACGTGTCGGCAGCCAGCGCCCCCATCGTCATCCAGACTCCCTGGACTCCGGCCTGTTCTGCCTGCTGGATCAGGCCTATCTGCTGGGCCGGCGTTGTGCGCCGGAGATTCAGGCCCACCCGCTCGGCAATCGAGCCAGTCGCGATCATCCAGCCTCCTTCTCGATCAATCCTCCGGCGACGGTGTGAAGTTCGGCGTCGGGCTGGCGCGCTCCAGCGAATCGATGATTCCCTGCCAGATTTGCGCCTCGGCCGCCCGAGTGCCACGGCTGTTGCTGAACGCCAGCCGGCAGCCGATGCGGTCGAAGCGTCGGATGACACTCAGCCCGCCGGCCGCGCCGTAGTCGATCCGGATCACGCTATCATCCGCTTCGATCACCGCGCTGGGGTTACGCCGGGTGACATCGGCAATCGTCGATTGGCGCAACTCGCTCCAGTCGGGGTTCTGCGGCCGGCCGAGGATAATCTCGTCGAACGACAGTTGCGTTCCGGTCGGCGATTCGGCGGTCCACTTGGCGGGATACCAGGTCCAGCCCGTCGGCAGGGTGATCGCGCAGTGCTCGCCCTCCGTCTTGACGAGCGCATCCGCGCCGTCTTTGCCGACCGTCCTCCCACCGTATCCGGCGCACCCGCCCAGCAACAACGCCGCCAGCCCCAGCAGCGCCACGCTCACCCAGCCTCGTCGTCCCGTCGATCGTCTCACACGCATGGTCTCGCTTTCCTCCCGGCCGAAGTATTCCAGCCCGGGGCGGCCGGCAGGTCGTTTAGTCGGACGAGTCGATCGGAGTGCGGGCAGCCGCGCCGGCCAGCCATGCCAACCCGGTGTTGAGAATCAGGTCGAACCGCTGCAACGAGAGCAATCGCGCTTCGTGCTCGACAATGACAGCGACCGGCTCCCCCGTCAGCGTCTCGACCGTCTGGCCAATAGCCTGGTCGGCGAGGTACGCAGCGAGCGCGGCGTGGAAGGCATCATGCTCCTCAATCTGCTGGAGCACGTCGTAGGCCCAGAGAAGCTCGTCGTCCTGCGAGGCTGCTGGGCCGGGGTGCGGCGGAGCGCTGGCCGCGCATTGGTAGAGAAAGAGCATCAGCGCGTCGGTCCAGGCCAGCCAGACATCGTGGCCGCCCAGCGGCGCCTGCTCGGCGGCATAGAGGCCGGTTTCCAACGCGGAGCGGAGCGTCAGCTCGACGCCAGCATCCAGCGCGGAGCGGCGGTACTCGGTCTTCATCGACGACCAGGCGACATCGTCGGCCAGCGTTCCGCAGGCTCGGACGAAGCCGAAGAGGTGGGCCAGACCGCGTTCGTAATGACGAACACTCTCGCGCAGCGCCGACTCTTCGTCGCCATATTCGGCGACGAGCCTGTCCCAGCCTTCGTCAAAGATGATCTGCTGCAGGTGCTGGATCGCATCATCAAGCGCCCCGACGAAGGAGCGCACCCAATCGTCCCGCTCGCGATCCAGCCAGGCTCGCCGCGCCTGCTGGTCGCCCGCGTCATCGTTGGTCATCCCCATCTCCCGGCAACCCTCCCGCGAGAGGATAGCACCCGGCCATTGACCTATACTCAGGCGAGCACAGGCACGATGCGCACCGACCGAGGGAGCCGGCGATGGAACGCGAGATGGTCGAGCGAATCGAGCGCGCCGAGAACGAGGCATTCACCAGCATGTATCGCGCCGCCTCGGGATATGGCACAAGCACCGTCGAGGTGGATGGCGTTGCAGCTGTCTGGTCGCGCCACGACGACGACCCCGGCTATAACTGCGTTATCAACCTCGACATCGCGATCGACCCAACGTCGACGATCGGCAGAATCGAGGCAATTGTCCGTGAGACCGGCGCGCCGGTGCTCGGTATCGACGGATCGCCGGCGGTCGTCGCTGCTATTGGCGATGAGCGAATCCACCAGTTGGGATTCGCGCGCGATTACCAGGAGCACATGTGGGGGCGACGCCTCAGCCGCGCCGATCTGGACGCGTCCGGCGACGAACCGGCCGGCCCTGTCGCCCGTCACGCCACCCGGGCCGACGCCGCAGCGTTTGCGCGCGTGCTGAACATCGGCTACGAGCTTCCGGAAGAGTCGGTGCGCGGCCATGTCTTCGCCAGCACAATCGAGCATCGCGGCTGGTTCCATTACCTCGTGGAATATGACGGCCAGCCGGGATCGGCATCGGCGCTCTACGTCTCGGAGGGGGTTGCCCAACTCTTCGTCGCAACGACGATGCCCGATTTCCGTGGCCGAGGTGGCCAGGGTGCGTTGATCCGCCAGCGTCTACGCGACGCGCTCGACGCGGGGGCCGATCTGGCAACGGCGCAGACGGGCACCGAAAACGCCTCGCCGCGCAACATGGAGCGACGAGGCTTCGAGCTGCTGTATACCCGCTGGATCTACGCGAAGCGGCTGGGAGACTAGCTCTCCTCGACGACCTCGCTGGGCCGCAGGACCTCCAGCAGCGCCGCACGAGCCGTGGTCGAGATACGGTCGCAGATGTGCTGGGAGATTTCCATGTTCAACCCCAGCTCCACCAGCTCCTCGATCAGCGCGGCGTCGACATCCGACTGCTCACGCTGGATCGCCGCCAGCTCGCTGGGCTTGACGCCGATCTCCCGGGCAATGTCGGCCGCGACCTTGAACGACGGCGCGGTCTGCCCACGCTCCAGGCGTGAGAGATGACTTGCAGAGATCCCGGCACGATGGGCAAGCTCGTCGAGTGTCATTCCGTTTTCTATCCGCAGCTCACGGATCCTCGGCCCCATTGAGTTGCGCGAACGTGCGGCCACATTGGTCTCCTTGACTACGCAGCTAGCAATCCATCCTCCACTCACGCGGCTATGCGTGTGTTGTCAAATCTGGATGACATCGAGACAATTGTCAACCGTTGTCACAGAGCGCATAGATGCATCATCGTGTTTCCGGGGCGAAGATGCACAGACTCTCATCAACCGCATGCTGCAATGATGACAAGTCTGTCAGATTCGTTGAACGCGCCGCGTGCGCCACTCGGCGCCACGTCGGATTCCGGCGCGAGCGGAGAACGCGAATCTACCGACGCGATGGGCGAGCCCGCAACCCACGAGGTCGTCAACGCTGGCAAGCGGCTGCGGCAGTGGGCGCTCATGGAGGGGATGAGGGGGGTATAGGGGCGAACCTCGTGTTCGCCCCTGGCGATCGTCGGACACGTTCAACGATGCTGGCGGGTTGGGGATCGGCGGGGCGCCCTGTGAGGCGTGGACAGGGCGAGCCCTGTCCCTACGGACCGCTCTTATCTCCCATCCCTCACCCCGCGAGCACTGCCTCGCGCATGATCTCGACGGCGCGTTCGATGTCGGCGCGGGAGACGTCGAGGTGGGTGACGGCGCGCATGCGGGGGCCGCTGCCACCGCCCATCCGAACACCGCGCGCGGTGAA
>CALMXF010000175.1 GCA_937870985.1 uncultured Chloroflexota bacterium | reverse complement strand
GGCGGTGCTGCCTGCTGATAAGGCTGCATCCGTTTGAAGGATGCCCTCTGCCTTCAGGCCGACATCAGGATCGCAATGGGAGGGCACTGAATGAAAAATGATCGAGTCGAAGCGGTGAGAGACCACTCTGCGGCTCGGGTGATGGTCGGGGCGTTCCCTCGAATGCCGATGGCTCAGGACACGCGTGCGGTGACATCAGCTGCACGATCGTCATGTGTGACGGACATGTCCGTGTCGTCAGGGAAGGAGGCGCCCAACTGAATCTTGCGCGAGGGGCCACGCAGGGTCACCCGCATCGCATGTCCGTCCCATCGCCAATCGATTGAGCCGCCGGGAAGCGCGAGATTCGAGACCGTCATCGAGTGCGAGATCCAGGCCTGGGGAACGCCCGCGCCGATCACCACTGTGGGCTCTGCCGCCCCGTCGTCCACATAGGCCAGCATGTCTTGCTGCAACAGCAAGAGCAACGCCGCCGTCTCATAATCGGGAGAAACGACGGACTGATTGCGCCACCCTCTGACGTATTGCCAGCCATCCGCCACATCGGTGGTCGCCGGCCTCGGCATATCCCACGTGTACAGCCCGGGCGATGCCTGCTGAGTCCAAAGCCGGTGCAGCGCAGCCCAGACGGCGTCCGGTCGCCCCTGTCGCAAGGCCAGATGAGCGTCGCTCAATTGCGTGGCGACGGTTGCCGTGTCGGGAGAAGGCCGATAGACCGTCAATGCTTGCCCCAATTGCTCGCGATTCGACGTTATCGAAGCTGATGGTCCCAGACTCACCGTCGAGATCTTGGCATCAGAGGCGCCATTGCGGTTTCGGCGTTGCCAATTGTCGCGTAACGTGTGGGCATGGTTTCGCCAGCCTGTCGCGTTCCGGTGCTTCCCCAGCCGTTCGGCGAACTCGGCCGCGGCAAGCAAGCCGCGGTAGCTCACCGCATTCACGTAAAGCGAGGGCCACTCGTCTCCGACACGGCCGACGATCAGTCCGTCGTGTGACGGTTTGGCCAGCACACTGTTCTTTATCTGCTGTCCGTGTTGGAGATCGTACGGAGAGGGGACGGTAAAAGATTCTTCGATGGGGGCGCGAGCCGTCAACATGGCCTCAATGCGTTGTGCCTTGCGGAGCACATGAGGCCACAACCACTGATCATGGGCAGGATCGGCGATATAGTCTGCGGATGTGGTCAAGGCCCAGATGGTCAGGCCCGGCGCATCGGCTTCGGGACCGTTCCCACCGCCAAAATCATGGGTGGCGAGATATTGGGCCAGCACGCGGCTGACGCGGGGGTCACCCGCGCGCGCGAGGGCGGTCGCGATATAGGCCCCCTGTCGTTGCCAGGCGCGATAGAAAAAGATGGGGTCGCCGGGTCTGGTTTCCCGGCCGATCAAACTCATCATCAGGTGAGTCGTCTGTGCCGCTAGCGAAGCCTCAAATCGTTTGTCGGGAAGGTCGAGATGGAGCTGTTCAGGTGCATTTCTATACCACCGCTGCATTTGAATGGGAATCCGTAAGTCGGACAAGATGAGCCGGTATTCCTCTCCCGCCTCTGAGAGTTGCCCCGGTAGCGCGAGACGCGCGTAACCCCAGCCGGATGCATTGGTCCAGGACCGGTTCGCCGATTCAGACGTCATCCAGTTCAAGGTCTGCTCGTCTCCGAGAGAGACCTTCGCAGGAGCAGGCGTAACGCGGACGGTCCAACGACGATTGATGTCGAGCTGCTCGCCGTCCCAGCCCAACTCGGTGACCGGTCCTCCGGCAGGCCCGACGCTGCGAATCACAATCACCGGGGTGTGGGACGTATGATTCTTGAACCGCAGCTCCCAATGGGTGGCGTCCAGTCGTGTCCAGGTGGCGTCATAGTAGGGCGTCCTGGTCGCGATGGTGGGAACATGAGGATGCGTGGACGGTTCGAATGTCTGCTGAATGTCTTGGAGCGGCACCGACTGGCTGGTGACGAGCGGGCGTCCCTCGGCATCGCAGAGCCAGAGCGAAACACCGAA
>CALMXF010000174.1 GCA_937870985.1 uncultured Chloroflexota bacterium | reverse complement strand
CTCTTCCGATCTGCTGCAATCACCGCTGGATGGCGACGAGCTGATGGCGCTGTTCGACCTGCCGCCCGGCATCTGGATCAAGCATGTCAAGGAACGCCTCCGCGAGATGGTGATCGATGGCGACCTGGCCATCGGCGACCGGGAGACCGCCGAGCGTCTGACTCGCGCGTGGCTGGCCGATGCCGACGACGAGCTCGCCGTTGCGATAGCCCAGGCTAGCCGCAGCCGCAAACCCTAGCTTGTGGCTAGACCAACGCGTCGACGAGGCGTTCCAGCAGGCTGATGACGACATAGCCAATGGTGGCGATCGTGGCCATTGTCAGCGCCGCAACGTAGACCATCGGAATGTCGTAGGCAGTGCGGCCGAGCATCATCAGATACCCCAGACCGGCGCTCGATGAGACGAACTCGCCCACGACGGCCCCGGTCATCGACAGCGTCAGCCCCATCTTGATCCCGCCCAGCAGCGGTCGCAGCATCAGCGGAACCTCGACATAGCGCAACGTCTGCCAATCTGACGCGCCCATGCTCCAGGACGCCTCGATCAGCGACGGGTCGATCGATCGCAGGCCGACGACCGTGTTGACGAGGATCGGAAAGAAGACGATCAGGGCGCAGATGATGACCTTCGGCAACAGCCCGAGGCCGAACCAGACGACCAGCAGCGGCGCGAAGGCGATCACCGGCATCGCCTGGGAGACAGCGACGTATGGCCCGAAGATCACGTCGAACGTATGGAATCGCGCCAGCGGATAGCCCAGGCCAACGCCAACAACGAATGCGACGGCAAACCCGAGCAGCGCTTCCCTGAGCGTGACGCCGGCATGATGCAGGAGCGTCCCGTTGCGGTAGAGGAGCCACCACTTGTCGGCGACCGACGCGGGGGAGGGCAGCATGTAGCTCGGAAAGACCTGTCGCAGCCACAACACCTGCCAGACCCCAAGCGCCAGCAATACCCCGACCGCCGGCAACCAGAGAAGCAGCCGCTTACTCCTCGGGGATCTGCGGGCGAGAACCCGCTGCCGGCGGCGTGGCCGTGGCAGCGCGACAGCCGGTGCTTTCCGGCTGTCGCTACTGTCGGACTCCGCCGGCCCGCTAACGCGCGGCCTGCTCGACGAAGGCATTGGTGTAGAGAGAGTCAAGATCGACCGGAGTCTTGACGATGCCAACCGAAACGAGCAGATCCTGGGTGTTCTTCCACGCCTCGGGATCTGTCCATCCGAGAGGATGGCCGGCGGGAGGCTGCTGCCACTTCTGGGCCTGCTCCAGCACTGCTCGTTGAATCCGCACGGTGTCGCCGGTGATTTCCGGCATCCGCTTCATCGACGCCTCGAACGCTGCGTCGGGGTTATCCAGCGAATCCTTCAGGCCCTTGAGCGTTGCCTCGACAAAGCGCTGGACGACATCCGGATGTTGCTCGATCATCGCGTCACTCGTCACCAGCCCGGTCGAGACCATGTTCACGAAGTCGGAGACAGCCAGCTCCTCCATCGTGTAGCCCATCTCCCGGGCCTGGACTGGCTCATTGACGAGGTAGGTCATCGCCACGTCGATGCGGTCCTGGGTCAGCGCTTCGAGCTCGGCGAAGCCAATCGTCACCAGCTGGATGTCGTCCAGCGTCAGGCCGCCGGCCTGCAGAAGCGCAAGCAACCCGAAGTAGGTCGAGCCATTCAGCTGCGAGACGCCGACGCGACGCCCCTTGAGATCCTCGGGCTTCACCAACGGCGCGCCCTTGCCAGCGATCGCCGTCGCGCCGACCGGGTACTTCTGGAATTGGGCCATCACGTAGCGAACAGGGATACCTGCTGCCCGCGCTGGGACGAGCGAATCGCCACTTGTCACCGCAAAGTCGATGCTGCCAGCGCCGAGCTGGGCGAGCAGGTCGGGGTTCGGCCCCTGCTGCACCGTCACATCGAACCCGGCGTCGGCGTAGTAGCCCCGATCCAGCGCGACATAGAACGGCGCGAACTGCACGTTCGCCACGAAGCCGAGCGCCAGCGTGACCTTCGTCGGCTCTGCCGCGCTCTCCGGGGTTGCAGTGCTCGCCGGCGTCGTGCCGACGCTGGTTGCAGACGGCGCAGTCGTGGAGGGCGAACCAGCAGGCGGGCTGGTGGCGGTCGATTCAACAGCGGTCGCGACAGCCGTTGGGCTGGTCGCTGCGGCAGTCGTCGCGGTCGGCGACTTGTCCGATGATGAGCCACAGGCCG
>CALMXF010000173.1 GCA_937870985.1 uncultured Chloroflexota bacterium | reverse complement strand
TCTCACGTGTCGGTTGCCATTCTCAGTACCGATAACCCACTCTCCCCTCTCCCAAGGTTGGGAGAGGGGCCGGGGGTGAGGGCCTACCGCCCCCACTCCGCATCGCCGCGCCATGTCGGAGCGACAAGGCCCGACCGCGCCCAGTCGGATGCCTCTACCGGCTCGTCATCCCTCCCGTTGACGCTTGCGAGGAGGGCGACGATGGCGGCGACAACGGCCTCGGGCAGGTCTTCGTGTTCGGTGTCGCGGGTCATAGCGGGATGTTCCCGTGCTTGCGCTTCGGGCGTTCCTCGCGCTTGTTGCGCAGCATCTCCAACGATCGGATCAGCCAGCGTCGTGTTTCGCGCGGAGGGATAACCGCCTCGATATAGCCACGGCCGGCCGCCTGCCATGGGCTGGCAAACTGCTCGCGGTACTCGGCGATCAGCTCACGCTCCTTCGCCGCCGGGTCATCCGCTGCCGAGATCTCGCGTCGCGAGATCAAGCGGACCGCCGCATCGGAGCCCATCACGGCAATCTCGGCTGTCGGCCAGGCGACGCTCAGGTCGGAGCGAATCGACTGCGAGCTCATCACGACATAGGCCCCGCCATACGCCTTGCGGGTGATGACCGTCACCTTCGGCACGGTCGCCTCGCAGTAGGCGTAGAGCAATTTCGATCCATGACGGATGATCCCGCCGTGCTCCTGGTTGACGCCCGGCAAGAATCCGGGGACATCTTCGAACGTCACCAGCGGGATATTGAACGCATCACAGAAGCGAACGAAGCGGGCAGCCTTCTCGGACGCATCGATATCTAACGTGCCGGCCAGCACTTTCGGCTGGTTCGCGACGATGCCAACCGGCCGCCCGTTCAGTCGAGCGAACCCGATCAGGATGTTCCGCGCCCAAAGCGACTGCACCTCCAGGAATTCTCCGTCGTCCACCACCCTGCTGATAACATCGCGCATGTCGTATGGCTTGGTCGACTCCTCGGGGACGATCTCATCCAGCTCAGGATCGTCGCGATCGGGATCGTCGGCCGGCGGGAACGCTGGCAGGTGGTCGAGATTGTTCGATGGCAGATAGGAAAGGACGGCGCGAACGAGCTCGAAGGTGTCCTCCTCGTCGCGCCCGAGGAAGTGGGCGACACCCGATACTGAATTGTGCGTCATCCCGCCACCGAGCTGCTCGTGGGTCACGTCCTCACCGGTGACTGTCTTGATGACATCCGGGCCGGTAATGAACATCTGCGAGATGTCCTCGACCATGAAGACGAAGTCAGTCATGGCCGGCGAGTAAACCGCTCCGCCAGCGCACGGGCCGGCGATGATCGAGAGCTGCGGGACGACGCCGGAGGCCTGGACATTGCGCCAGAACACCTCGCCATAGCCGGCCAGCCCCTCGACCCCCTCCTGAATCCGCGCCCCGGCCGAGTCGTTGATGCCGATGATCGGACAGCCGATCTTCAGCGCCAGATCCATGATCTTGACCATCTTCTCGGCAAATGCCTCGCCAAGCGAGCCGCCGAGAACGGTGAAGTCCTGCGAGAAGACGGCAACGTCGCGACCGTCGATCTTGCCGACGCCGGTGACAACCCCATCACCGTAGGGCCGCCGCTCCTGCATCCCGAAGTAGGTCGAGCGGTGCTGGACAAAAGCGTCGTACTCGATGAACGAACCGGGATCGAGCAGCCGCTCGACGCGCTCGCGGGCCGAGAGCTTGCCACGGCCGGCTTGCTTGTCGGCTGCTGCCGCGCCCTGCTCCTCCAGCTGCTCATGC
>CALMXF010000172.1 GCA_937870985.1 uncultured Chloroflexota bacterium | reverse complement strand
CGAACACCTCGCTCCGGTTGGCGGCCGGGATCTCGCGGTAGCCGTCCTCGCCGGCCAATGACGCCCCATCACCGCCGCGGGTAACGACGAGAGTTCGGCAGCCAAGCTGGTGTCGCAGCGCGGCGAGATCGGCGGCGCGGCTAGCGCGGTCGCCAAGCGAATGGCCGAGCGTCTGCTCTGCCTCACCCTGGTTGCACTTCACCAGCCCGAAGCCGGTGAATCGGAACAGATCCCCCTGCGAGTCGACAGTTGTCAGAATGTTGTCGCGCCCCTGTCGATCTGCGATCCCGGCGACCAGTGATGTCGTCACCACGCCGGAACGGTAGTCCGAAACGAGCATCGCGTCGCACCGGGACGATTCGACAACGGCGCGCAACGAGCCTTCGACCGCGGGTGACACTGGCGAGCGATCCTGACGGTCGATCCGGACAACCTGTTGGGGAAAGAGAAAGAAGCCCTCCGCGACGACCCGCGTCTTCACCGTCGTCGGTCGGGTAGGGTCGATGATGACGCCATCGGTGTCGATGCCAACGTCACTCAGCAACGTGCGCACACGCTGACCTTCGGGATCGTCTCCGACGACACCGCAGATTGCCACCTCGCAGCCGAGCCTGGCCAACGCCAGGGCAGGAGCCGTCCCCCCGCCGAGCCGATCCTCCTGCCGATCCTCGGTCAGCACCATAATCGGCGCTTCGCGCGAGACGCGGCTGGGATGCCCGAAGATGTAGCGGTCGAGGTAGAGGTCGCCGACAACGAGGACTCGGCTGCCGCCGATCCGGTTCAGCAGATCAAGCAGGCCGGCGGATGACGTTGGGTCGAGCATCACTCTCCCCTTCTCATCGGAAGCGGATCCAGGTGATTCCGAACGGAATCGCCATGAAGAGAAAGTCGGGAATCAGCCGAAGCTGAAATGCCTGGCGCACCCCCGGCGCGTTCAGGTGATTGAGGAGCAGGTCGAGATTCAGGAACGGGCTATGCCAGGCGATCACGACTCGCGAGACGACGACACCAAGCAGAACGCAGCCCATCGCGATGGCTCGCAACTCCGGCCCGCGCTTGTATTTCGTCACCCAGGCGATGCCCTCGGCAACGCCGAACCCGAGCAGCAACGCGCAATAGAACTGCCAGTTGGGAATGAGGCCCCAGATCGCCCCGGCCGCGGAGGCGATGACGATACCGGTGACGATCGCCTTCAGCAGGACCCCACTGCTTGTCTGGTAGATTGCCGGCCGCGGTCCACGGGCACAGTCGGGGCAGCGATAGCCGACGGGCGTAGCCACCATGCAACGCGGGCAGATCGGCTTGCCGCAGCGCGAACAGCGCAGCCGCGTCATGACGTTGGGATGGTAGGAGCATGGTTGTTCGAGAGGATCTGTCGTCGTCACCGTGTTCGCTGGCCTGCCCGTCGTCCGTTGTCCGTCTTGCCTGTTGCCCGTCTCGCGCGCTCGCGACAGACCAGCGCGACAAAGAGCGGGAGCGCGAGCTGTCGTCGCCAGCGCCATGGCTGACGGGCCAACCGGTAGAGCCACTCCAGCCCGGCGCGGCGAACCCAGGAAGGCGCTCGAGGGATCCGGCCGGAGAGATAGTCGAATGTGCCGCCGACCCCGGCGGCGACCAGTATGCCACGCTCGGCTAGCCGCTCCCGATGGCGAGCGATCCAGAGATCCTGACGCGGGTGACCGAACGCGACGAGCAGAATGGTTGGCTGCGCCTCAGCCAGCCTGCGCTCGATCTCCGCGAATCCATCGTCGTTCGGTGTGCCGGAGTATGTGCCGACGATTGAGACGCCGGGGAAACGTTCGGCCAGCCGGTCGGCTGTTTCGGCAGCGATGCCGAGCCCGGCGCCGAGCAGGAAGATGCGCGCGGCGGGATGCCGCAGGGCCGCGATCCCCTCGGTCAGCGCGACGCCGGTGACACGTGGCCCGATCGGCTCTCCCAGCAGCCGGCTGGCCAGCACAATCCCGATCCCGTCGGCTGTCGCCAGATCGGCGTCCTCAAGCGCTGCCGCGAACTCCGGGTTTCGCCGTGCCTCGATCACGAATTCGGGATTGACCGTTACGATGTGGTGAAGACCAGCGCCCGAGTCGAGCCAGCCGGCAACGTACGCCAGCACCCCGTCCAGATCCAGCGGGTCGATGGCTACGCCCAGGATAGTCGCGCGATTCACATGCCCTCCGATCGTCGGGAGTGATCGTAGCAGGCGGGTGAGGATTTCCCCGCGCGTGCCCCATACTCATTGCAGGCGATTCGCGTGACGACAACGGTCGGTGGAGGTAGCGGTGACGGAGCTGGGCTGGCTGCTGGATATCCTGCGGCGACATGGGTTGACGCCAGACGAGCCAGGCTGGCGAGTAACACTCGCGCCGGGCGGGTCGACCGATCGCACGTATCGCGTCAGCGGTCCGGACGGTGAGCACCAGCTGACGCTGCGTCTGGCGCGGCCGGGGCTCCGGCGCTGGCTGCGTCACGAGGCGGACGTGCTGCGCGAGCTAGCTGTGATCGGGGGCGCCTGTACCCCACGTGACGTCATCCAGATCGTCGACCC
>CALMXF010000171.1 GCA_937870985.1 uncultured Chloroflexota bacterium | reverse complement strand
CGGCGTTGATTACGTAATTTTCACGATGCGCACAGTGACAGATCCTGAGACGATCGTGCTGAGGAACTAGCACGGGGCAAGGGAGGGCGCGATGTTAAGTCACGAACACGCCAACGGATTCTGTCCACACCTGACTACGCCGCTCTATTGCATCTGTCGGGAGCAGGGCTATGACCCTGTGCTCGGCTGCGCGGTGTCAGTTCGCGGCTGTGTTCGCTCCGCATCGGATCATGACGATCCTGTCACCGAATCCTCCGGCCAAACAGTGCTGTCTATCATGAACGATCTGGCCGACGAGTAGCATCTCAACCTTCTGGAGGACTCTCACACCGAATCATCCCTGTCGTCGCCCAGTGATCCGTCGCTTCCATCAAGTTGCCACGGAGTTGTAACGCGGGACTTGTGGAAACGATCGATACTGTTATGAGCGGGAGCGTAGGCTGGGTGTAGCCGGCGCCCTGGCGCCGCGCGCGCGTATCGACAGGAGTAGATGATGAAACGAATTCTGATCCCTCTCGATGGTTCGACACTGGCCGAGGCAGCCCTCCCCTTTGGCGCGTCGATTGCTCGAGCGACCGGCGCGACGATTGAGGTCGTCCATATTATCGAAGCGCCCGCGCTGATCGACCTGCCAACGTCGCAGCTGATCCCGGACCCGACCCGCGTCCACGCGTACCTGCACGACACCGCCGAGCGCGTCATTCCAGGTGTGGCGGTGGAGAGCTGGGTGCGAGCCGGAGATGCGGTGGACGAGCTGATCAGCCATGCCGCCGAACAGCCTGAGTCCATGATCGTCATGGCGACACGTGGGCGCGGCGGGCTTGGCCGGTTGGTTCTCGGCAGCGTTGCCGACAAGGTCGTGCGACTCTCGACGACGCCGGTCGGGCTCGTCCGCCCGGTGGAAGGCGAAGCTGTGGGCGCTGCCGACATCCGCTCGATTGCGGTCGCGCTCGATGGATCGGAGACAGCCGAGCAAGGGTTGGCGATCGCTGTCGATTTTGCGAAGACGGCCGGCGCGGCACTCCACCTGATCGAGGTGGTCGAACCGGTCTGGGCATCCCCCTACATCGCCGCTAGCCCGGATATGCTCGCGGTAAACGTGAACCAGCTCACCGAGCTCCAGATGCTTGCTGAGGACGATGCTCGAACGTATCTCGGGGCGACAGCCGAACGACTTCGCGCCGAAACACCTGGCATGTCGGTGGACTGGGCAATGCGCGTCGGCAGGGCAGCCGAAGAGATCGACCGAGTCGCGGTCGAGGCAAACGCGGATCTGATTGTGGTCACAAGTCACGGGCGGAGCGGGATCCGCAGGTTTGTGCTCGGAAGCGTCACAACCGGGCTCACCCAGATCGCGTCCAGGCCGCTCATCATCGTGCCTGCAACCACCGCGCAAGATGCGGATGAATAGAAAGCTGGCGGAGGACAATGACAGCGACGATGTCGCGGCATGCGCTTGCTTCGGTCGATGCTGGCGATGACATGGTTCTCTCGGCGCAGCTCGACCTCTCTGGAGATCGGCAGATCGAACGCTCCTACCGCGTCGCCTTCGACGACATGGCTCGGCGATATCGCGCTGCGCTGGCCCGGGCAGCATGGCCCGCATTCGATCGCGAAGTCGATCGCGTTCGCGAGTATCTGGCGGCACTGATGCCGGCCGGCGCCGGGCTGGTCATCCACTCGTGCGAACCGTTGGGATTGTGGCATGTCGTCGCCGTTCCAACGCCCATCCCCAACGAGATTGCGCTCGGCAGGTTCGCTCGCGTTCGTTCGCTCCTGGATTTCGTTGACGAGCACGAGCCGAGCGCGGTCGCGCTCGTCGACAGCGAGGAGGCGCGCGTCTTCCTTCTCGAACGCGGGCAGGTGGTCGACTCCTGGGATCTCCTCAGCCTTGTCCCTGGCCGGCATAAGCAGGGCGGCTGGTCGCAGGCGAACTACCAGCGGCATCACGACAACGTCGTTGATGTCCATCTGCGGACGGTGTGCGACCAGCTCGTCGAGCTGGGCCAACGCCAGCCGTACCGACGACTGATCATCGGAGGGCCGGTCGAGCCGGTCTCCCGATTGCAGGAGCTTCTCCCACGAACGCTGCGGGAGCGTCTGGCCGGCACATTCGAGGCCGAGATGTTTGCGTCCAATTCGGAGACACTGGCCCGCGCATCCGCGGTTCTTGCGGCGGCGGAGCGCGAATCCGAAGAGCGTGTCGTCGCGCAGCTTCGCGAGGGTGCCCACGACGGAGGGGCAGCCGTGCTCGGCTTCACCCCGACACTCGCAGCGGTTGCGGCGCGGCAGGCGCGGACTCTCGTTGTCGCCAGCGCCACCAGTCAGCAGGGGGCGTCCTGTCCATCGTGCGGGGGACTATTCGTCGGGGCGCTGTCCATCTGCCCGGCGTGTGGGAATGTGGTCGAGACGGTCGGCGATGTCGTCGACGAGGCAATGCGCCGCACGATCGTGTCCGGTGGCGATGTCGAGGTCATTCACGGAGTGGCAGCCGCCGAGCTGCTGGCCATCGGGGCTGGAATCGGCGCGCTGTTGCGCTACGCGGCCGGCTGATCGGCGGTTGAGACTGAGGAGGTTCGAATGCGGACGGTCGTCGTTCCTCTCACCGATCCCTCGCAGGATCCGGATCGAATTGCTGAATGTGCGTTGCCATTCGCCCGCGAGCTGGCGGCCCGCAATCACGTTCGTGTCGTCCTCGTCAGCGTCATCGAGCTGCCGGCCGAAATCGGCCCGCTCTCCGGCTCGCTCGGGGTTGTGTTCTCAAAGGGCCTGGAGAAGTGGACCACTGACACTCGGGAGTATCTGGACGCTATCTCCCGCACGTTCGACACGCCGGACGTGCGAACAGTCGTCCTCCATGGCGAGGTTGGGCCGCAGCTTCTCATGCTCCTCGACGAGGTTCGCGACCCCGTGGTCGTCATGGGGTCGCATTGCCGGCGCGGGCCGCGACGCGCCCTCGTCGGGAGTGTTACGTTCCATCTCATCCACGCAGCCCGCTGTCCGTTCCTGATCGTACCGCCGGAGTTTCGCCGCCTGCGTGACCCAGCGCCAATCGGGATGCGCCGTGTGCTCGTGCCACTCGATGGCGCCAGCTCCGGCGACGAGACACTGAGCGTGTTGCACGATGTCCTCGGGGATGGGTTGCGGGTGCAGCTTCTCCGAGTTCTGGAGTCAAGCGACAGTGCCTGGTACTACACCGAGATAGAACGCGAAACGCTCCGAAAGAAGGCGGAAGCCACGCTCTCTGGCATCGCCCAGCGGTTACGCGAGGCAGGCAACGACGCCAGCACCGCCATCGTAGAGGGCAAGGCCGATGAAGAGATCGTCCGCGTCGCGGATGACTTCGGCGCGGAGTTGCTGGCGATGCCCACCCACGGCAGAGCCGGTCTGAGTCGCCTCATATTCGGGTCGGTCGCCGAGCGTCTGGCCAACATGGGGCACCGACCACTGCTGCTGATTCCCGCAGCCTACTCCAGCAACTCCAACGACGAGGCTGACTGACGCAGTCCTCCGCGTTGAGCGGCTGCGTCGGAACCCGTCGGGTCGCAGTGAGCGTGAACGTTGTGGGGTGGCCGGCCGGCCACCCCACTGAGTCCGATGTTGGCGAACGGTTCTCGTTAGCGAGGCGGATCGATATCCGGCGGCTCTTGCTGAATGTCGATCTCGCCCCGCTCAACCTCGCCCCGGCAGGCGTCACAGAGAATGAGCGGATCGGCCATCTGGCCTGGGGGGAACTCGGCCTGCTCGAAAAAGACTGCTTCGCCAGCGATCGGGGCTCCGCAGAGTTCGCAGAGCTGAACCGTCTTGCCAGTGATTTCACGGCGTCGTAACGCCAGATCCTCGTCAACCATGTCAGCCCTTCCTCTCGATCGTTCGGACGCGGTCGGGCGCGGCCACTTCGCAATCGGCCGGCGATCCCTCAACGGGCGCGTCCTGCGCGTCGGCGATCCACCTGTGACCGTGATCGCGCACGCTCATGGTGACCTCCTGACTCTCGTTCGGGTCTGCCTCCGGGCTCAAGTATCGGCCATACACCGTGAAACCGGCGCGGCATCCACGCGCGTTAGCGCGCCAAAAGCGTTACAGTCCTGGCGCTGGGGTCCATCCGCAGGATAAAGGAGGGTGTTATGGCCAACAGCGAACCCCGAATGAAGCGCGAACCAGCCGGGCGGATTCAGCGTCTCCTCCTGCGCGGTCCGGCGCTGACGTACTACGGGCCACTGGCCGAGCTGTTCCGCTGGCGCTGCATCATGCGAATGACGACGACCGGACGAAAGACAGGCCAGCCCCGAACAATCGGCGTCAGCTTCATGCCCGACGGCGATCGGTTCATCATCTTCTCTGGTTGGGGTGTCAACTCGAGCTGGTATCGGAACATCCGCGCCAATCCGCGCGTCACGATCAAGGTTGGCCGCCACACGATGAACGCGGAAGGGCGTCTCATCGCGGACCCCGCCGAGCGCGCGGCGCTGATGCGCCGGATGCGGGATCGCTCTGGCTCGTGCGGTCCGCCGAAGGCGCTACGACCGCTGCTGAGGGGATCGCGTCTGTTCGACTATGACGCCGAGATCAGGATGGCAATCGAGCAGGGCGGAGATCTCCCCGTGCTCGAAATCGTGCCGGACGACAAGACTGCGCGCTAGCGAGCCTCGTAATCGTGCCGCCGCTGGCAGGCGACGCACCGCGCCGCCTGGGGCAGGGCCTCCAACCGTCCGGGATCGAGCGGCATCCCGCACTCAACGCAGTACCCGTACGACCCATCGTGAATGCGGCGGAGCGCGTCGTCAATCCCGACAAGCTCGGCGCGGAGGTAGCGGATCTCGGAGACGTCAGTCTCGGCGGTCAGCAACTCGCCGGCCGCATCGGCCGGGTGATTGGCGACGGTCCCCTCGATGGCCTGGCTTGAGGTCGCTCCGAGGAGGTCGGCGCCAACCTCGGCAATCCGCCCCAGAATCTCCCGGCGCTGCTCCTCGAGCTGAATCCGCGCCGCATCAATCGCGATGGGTTGGCGTGGTGGGTGGTGGCGCATAATACCCTCCTCGTCCAATGGCTACTCCCCTTCAGTCTGGCTGGGAGTGGCCCTTCTCAGCGCTATTGTCCAGCGCAACGCATCGCGCTTGCGTTACAGAGCCACCCCGTATGTAGCAACTTCGTGACGATTCAGTCCGCGCGGGTTACTCATGCGCGCCTGTATCGACACGCCGTAACCGCCGCGCCGGCGCAATTGTCACGGAGCTGACACTCCTGCCAGCCGAACGTCGCGCGATTGTGACGCGTCGCCGGGTACGGTGATACGGCGATTCATAGCGCGGCGAGTCATGTGGAGTCGGGAGGGTGGTGGAATGCGCTTTCGGGTTGTAGCAGTCCCGGCGAACTTCGTCCCGTATGACAGCTTCGTCGTCGAGGATCAGGATGGCCGGTGGTATCTCTTTGAACGCGGCCGGCTGGAGGTTCTCGGGATCGACGACGCGGCCCTGGTGCTGACTGTCTTCGAGCCGTCGTTGTCGCTAGGCTGGCACAGCGCAGACGAGCTGGTTCATCTGCTTGGCAAGGGTTCCGACAGTCGTCGGTATCGCTTCAGCTCCCCAACACGCACCCGAAGCGCGGCCCCTGCCGCCGCCTGACCACCCTCCGGCCACGCCGACAGTCAGATTTGTCACGCTCCTGAGGCACATCCACACCGGACGTTGTGACTTCGACACGCCGTCGCTGCGACGATAGCAATGCCGGGGGCGGCTCGGCACGTTCATCATGACGGCGCCTGGGTTTGATGCGCCGGGACTGGAGGTGCGTGGTGGGAATGACTGTTCGATACCACGATTATGGAGAGACCGGATCGCGCCTTCGCGCGATCGTAGATCGGCGAGTAGATCTTCTGGCTCAGATCCTTGAGGGCGAGCCCGGCGAGAAGACGCTCTTCGTCGATTTGCACTACGATCTGCGCGACGACGCAATCCACGCACACCTGATACTCGATCTCGGCGCAGAGAGCTTGCGCGCGGATGCCCGCGCTCGAGACCGAGCAGTGGCGCTGACCTCGGCGTTCGCAACGCTTTGCCGGGCGGCCCGCGCCCGCGCCGGGCAGCCCGTCGCAGCGTGATGTCAGTGTGCGATCACCAGCCTGTCGCGGGCGAGCGAGGCGAACCATCCGTGCAGGCGTCCATCGTCGGTCAGCTCCGGGTGGAACGACGTCCCCAGTAGCCGGCCATCTGAGACGGCGACGATGTTGCCCCGCCCATCGGTTGCCTCGGTTGTCACCGACGGCCCGACACGCGACACCACCGGCGCGCGGATAAACACTGCCCGCAGATCCGTGATCCCGAAGCGCGTCAGGGCGATGTCTTCCTCAAACGACGCCAGCTGTGATCCATAGGCATTGCGCTCGACGTCGATATCGAGCAGTCCGAGCAGCGGTTGATCGCGGCCAACCTCGCGGGCCAGCAGGATCATTCCGGCGCAGGTGCCCCAGATCGCGCCACCCCGACCGGCGAACGACCGAATGGCATCGTCGAGTCCATACTTCACCATCAGCTTGCCGATAACCGTGCTCTCGCCGCCGGGGATGATCAGCCCGGCCAGCCCGTCGAGATGCTCGGGCAACCTCACCTCTCGTGTTGGAACGCCCAGCCGGGCCAGAACGGCGAGATGCTCGACAAACGCGCCCTGGAGGGCGAGGACGCCGATTGCGCCCTCGCCCTCGACAGCAGGCGGCAGGGATGGGTTGACGCGATGCCGCCCGTTCATCGGCTTACCAGCCCCGGGTTGCGAGCAGCTCGTCGGCCGGCAGGGTGCTGACGTTGATCCCGACCATCGCCTCGCCGAGATTCTCGCTGACCTTCGCGATGCGGACCGGATCGTTGTAGTGTGTCACTGCTTCGACAATCGCCGCCGCTCGACGCTCCGGGTTGCCCGACTTGAAGATGCCCGAGCCAACAAAGACCCCGTCGCAACCAAGCTGCATCATCAGCGCCGCATCGGCCGGAGTTGCGATTCCACCAGCCGCGAAATTCACGACCGGCAGCCGCCCCAGATCGGCGACCTCGCGAAGCAGCTCGAGTGGAGCGCCGAGCTCCTTGGCAAACGCAGGCAGCTCGTCGCGGGTCATTCCGGCTGCCCGGCGGATCTGGGACTGCATCGTGCGCATGTGCCGGACCGCCTCGACGACGTTGCCGGTGCCGGCCTCGCCCTTTGTTCGAATCATCGCTGCGCCCTCGCTGAGCCGCCGCAGCGCCTCGCCGAGGTCGCGCGCGCCACAGACGAACGGGATGCGAAACGCGCTCTTCTCGATATGGTGATCCTCGTCGGCGGGCGTCAGGACTTCCGACTCATCGATGTAGTCGATGTCACACGCCTCGATGATCTGTGCTTCGACGAAGTGGCCAATGCGCGCCTTGGCCATGACCGGAATTGTGACGGTTGCCTTGATCTGACGGATCAACGCCGGGTCGCTCATCCTGGCGACTCCGCCATCACGCCGGATGTCGGCCGGCACCCGTTCGAGCGCCATGACCGCGACCGCGCCAGCCTCTTCGGCGATCCTCGCCTGATCCGGAGTGACGACGTCCATGATGACGCCGCCCTTCAGCATCTGAGCGAGGCCGACCTTCGTTCGCCATGTGGACTGATCCATTGCCCAACCCTTCCTGAGCTTTTCGGCACACATAACCGCTAGTGCTCAGAATGTCACTGGTTTACTGCAATGGCACCAGCCAATAGAGATCAACCAAATTCCGCGCCGGGAACACCTCACGCACGTTGAGGCGCGCGTCGCCGCCGCAACAGAGGACTGGCGACGGCAAGACCGACGATCGCCAGACCGGACATGATGGTCAGGATCGTGCCCAGGGCCCGCATGGTAGACCGGTAGGTGAAGACGACGTCGTGCTCGCCGGCCGGCAGCCAGACCGCGCGAAGGGCGTGGTCGGCGCGCTGGACCCGGGCGGGACGGCCATCGACCGTGGCTGTCCAACCGGGCTAGTATGTGTCGGCGAGGATGAGGTAACCATCGGCCGGCATCGAGGCGTGGACGACGACACGATCGTTCGTATAGGAGACGATTCGCGCCTGCCCGCCTTCGACTGGCGCGCCAGGCGCTATGCCTCCTGCGGGCGGGTCGCTGACGACGACGGTGTCGCGAAGCGAGCCTGAGTTCTCGGTCATCCAGGCGAGCGTGGTGTCCGCGGGCCGGAGGACCCATTGTCGGGCCACCCAGGCACGCGGCATCGCGTCGGTGTTCTCATACACCTTCATCCAGCCATCCTGAAACAGCCGGAAGCCGGAGAGGTCGAAGCCTGGGTGGAGCTCATCGAGCGGTCGCGTTGTCATGACATAACGCACGTTCATGAGGTCGAACACCGGCGAACCGAGGTTGCCGGTTCCCAGCTCGAATAGCTCCTGATACTCGCGAGGCCAGAGGACGCTGTAGCCGTCGATGCTCTGGACACCCCAGACGAGCGGGCCGTTGATCCACTGAGAGCCGGCCTGGTCGGGATAGATGCGGAACTGATCTGGCGCAACCTGGCGTTGCAGCTCGAGCAGCTGACGGACGTATGGGTCAGTTGCCGCGGCTGCCCAATCCGGGCCGATGTACCGATCCGGACGCGCCGCGTTCCCGGCATAGACTTTATTCGCGTTGCCTGCGCGAAGGTCAATGGCCACGATCAGCACCAGAAGAGCCGCCAGTATAGTGGCCGGCAGACGCAGGCTGACCCGGGCTCGGACGAGACCATAGGCGACCGCGACAATCAGGATTGCGGCGAGCAGTCCATGCTGGATCAGGCGCAGGCGCTGCTGCCACAACCCGTCGTCGGCAGCGTGGCGACGGAGTGTCGCCAGCACAAGGCCGGCGACGAGGAGCGCGCCGCTGGCGAGCAGTAGCCGGCCGAACACCCGAGCGGAACGCACGCCGTCGACGCTGTGACGCTCCTCCAGCGAACGGACACCGAAGGCAGCGAGCAGACCACCGGCGAGCGTCACCAGCACGATGAAGTTGCCTGGCCGGCGAACATGATCGAAGCCGGGAATGAGATCGTAGACAAGCCGGTATACCGGCCCGAAGCTCCCGAACGCCAGCACGAGACAGATCGCGCCGCCGGCCAGGATGCCGCCGATCAGACGGCGGTTTTGCCGGTTGGCGCGCGCGACACCCAGAACGGCGAGCACGAGCGGGATCAGCCCCAGGTAGATATTCGTCTCGGCCGGGTCGCCTGCCGCCCAATACAACGTCGGGAAGTCGGGCGCAAAGTAGCCGGGGACGACGACGGTCAAAAGCCAGAGCGGGCGAAAGGACGAGCCAGCAGCCTCGGCCCAACTCAGGCCGGCGCGGGATGTCTCGCCACTGAGCTCCCAGGACGGGAGCAGCTGGATCATCGCCAGTCCGGCGCCGAGCAGGCCGATCGCGACGCCTGCGCCAAGCGCCCACGCAGACTGCGCTGGATCGTTCCGATACGACAGAAGAGCAGCTGCGATAGCGAGCGCCCCGATGAGATAGCCGGCCTGGAGGATCGTCATCGCGTGTCCCGCAAGGACGAGCATGCCAAACGATGTCGCGCCAGCCGCCACCCAGACGAGGCTCTGGCGTGTGACGGCCCGGTGGTAGGCGAAGAGAACCCACGGAAGCCAGCTGAGAGATGAGAGGGGGGAGAGATGTGGAAGATGCCAGGCGAAGAATCCCCCGAAGGCGAACGTCAGCGCAGCGACCAGACCGCCCATGCGCGACCCCGTCAGCGAGCGCGCCAGCGCATACCCGCCAAACGCGGCCCAGAGGATGTGCAGCGCAAGCTGGACCTCCATCCGGTAGTAGGGGAGGAAGGCGCTGCGTGTCAGCAGATGCATCGCCACGTTTGGCGGGTAGAAGAGCGCCGTCAGCGGATCGGCAACGATTGGATAGCCGCCGAGGATGTCGGGCGACCACCACGGAGATTCGCCGGCAGCAAGCGTCCGATGGATGAACGCCTGGAACATGTAGTGCTGGTCAATCAGGTCATAGGGGATGAAGTGGTCGCGGGCGACGAGGATCGGCCAGAGAAACACTAGCCAGAACAGCGTGAGCAACGCCAGATCGAGCGCTGTCAGCAGGATCGCTCGCGCGGAGGGGAAGCGGCCTGATGCGCGGGACGACGCCGAGCGGCGCGTAGACCCGGCGAGCGTCGTGAAGCGATCTGTGTCACCGGCCTCTGAAATCACGCACACGAGTCTAGCACCGAGATGTAGAGTGGGCGACGGGAACTCCCGTCGCCCACAGAGAGCGGCACTATCGCCCGGGATCAGGGTTTCGGCATGGCGCGGAGTGCTTCATAGGCCGGCCGAGGTGAGAAGTCGGAGTTCAGAACCGCCCATGGATACTTCTCATCGCTCGGCTCGGTGACAACCGAGAAGTTCAGGTTCCAGACGAACAGGCCCTTGCACCACTCCGCCCAGTCGGATCGGGC
Source organism: uncultured Chloroflexota bacterium (assembly GCA_937870985.1). Taxonomy (GTDB): domain Bacteria; phylum Chloroflexota; class Chloroflexia; order Thermomicrobiales; family CFX8; genus JAMLIA01. Next base: position 6,110 of record CALMXF010000171.1, on the reverse strand, counting down.
AATCTGGAAGGCGCGGACCAGGTAATCCGCCTGCTGCTGCGCCGTCACATTTGCGCCATATTCATAACCGGGAGCCTGGTTTGCGGTCGTCCAGCCGAACTCGGTGATCCAGCTTGGCCGGGTGTCACCGTGCTCGGTCATCACATCGTGCAGCTGCTGAACGCGACGGAAGTAGAAGCTGGGGTCCTGCGACCACTTCCCGACGCCGGGGTTGTCCGGGTACATCAGGTCGGGGCCGTTATCGGTCGCGTTGGCGTGCATCCCCATGATGTCAAAGAACTCGGTATAGGAGCCGCCCTGATACTCGTAGAACGAGCGCAGATACTGGACGTCGTCGATAGCGATCGAGGGGTCGTTGACGCCTGTCGGAGTGAGCCCGCCGAACACGACGAGGGCCGAGTTATCGGCCGCTTTCACACCCTGGTATGCGCCTTGAAGCAGCTCGGCATAATCCTGGACTCTGACCGTGCCGCCGAACGTGCTGGCGAGGTTCTGCTCGTTCCAGATCTCCCAGGCCTGAACCTTCCCCTTGTAGCGATCGGCCATGAAGAACATGAAGTTCTGCCAATCGGCCAGGTTCGTAATGAGCCGCTCGCCGCTCGTGTCTCTGGCCCAGTCCGGCGGATTCGAGACGGTGGCGAGGATGTTGATCCCGGCGTCATGGTACTGATTCACGATGTTGTCGATCGCCAGCGGATCCCACCAGTCGGGGCCACGCTGGATGTCGCTCCAGTAGAAATGCAGCCGAACCCAGTTGAATCCCGCGCCCTGAACCATCTCGACGGTCCGAACGTCGTTTTGCTGGCCGGCCTCGTTGCCCCAAGTGAAGACGTTGAAGCCGTAGGCTGCGTCGCCCGAGGCCTGTTGCATCGGCATGGTTGCGGTTGGCGCGGCGCTCGGTGTCGTCGCTGTTGCCTGAGCGACAGGCGATGTCATCGGGGACGCTGCCGCCGTCGGAGCTTGCGTCGGCGCGGTCGTCGCCGTAGTTGGCGATGATGACGTAACCGGCGACGCAGTCGTTGCGGCCGTCGACTCACTGGTTGCAGTTGGCTTGTTGCCACCACCGCCACAGGCCACGACGGCCGGCGCAAGCAGCAGTAGCACGACCGCGACGAGCACGGTCTTGCGCAGGCTTTTCGGCATTCGGTGTGAGCCCCCACTCTGATTGGACCAGCCATCGCTCGTCCGGCAATCGCCGGGAGCGGACGCCGGAGTATACCGAAGGGGCACGGCAGGGTGGCGGCTATCCGGGATTCATTCGACCGGCGTCTCGGCCTCGAGGGCGGCAATGACATCGCGGGACATGGCGAAGCCGTGATCCTTTGTCGGGAACTCGCCGGCGCGAACTTCGCTGGCAAAGGCAGCGAACGCGTCGCGCATCGTCTCGGCGAGGTTCGCGTACTTCTTCGCAAAGCGGGGGATGAAGCGATCGAAGGAGCCGAGCAGATCCCCGTTGACCAGCACCTGGCCATCGCAATCGAGACCTGCGCCGATGCCGATGGTTGGGACCCGGAGGCGCGTCGTGATGATCCGGGCGAGCTGGCGTGGGACCGCTTCGACGACGACAGCGTACGCGCCGGCCGCCTCGACCGCCAGAGCGTCGTCGATGACGCCCCGGGCGGCGTCGAGCGAGCGCCCCTGGACTTTGAAGCCGCCGAGCGCGGCCGACGCCTGTGGGGTCAGGCCAATATGAGCCATGACCGGGATACCCGAACGAACGATCGCCTCGATCCGGCTGGCGACCGCCCGACCACCCTCCAGCTTGACGGCGTCTGCGCCGCCCTCCTTCATCAGCCGGCCGGCGTTCTCGACTGCCTGCGCGTCGCTGACCTGGTAGGACATGAACGGCAGATCGGCGACGACATGGACGGTCTCGACACCGCGCATCACGGCGCGGGTGTGGTGGAGCATCTCTTCCATCGTTACCGGGATCGTCGACTGATATCCGAGAACGACCATGCCGAGCGAATCACCGACGAGGATCGACTCCAGCCCGGCAGCCTCGACGGCGCGGGCAGTCGGGTAATCGTAGGCAGTGACCATAACGATCCGATCGCCGCCCTTCATGGCCTGTATGGCGGGGGCGGTGATCTTGTCTCGTGTCGTGCTATTCGTCATCGGATGCGCCTCCCAGCTTCAGCGCCGGCCCCTCACGTCGGACCCCTCGCTCGCGATTGTGGACCAGAGTGGTCAGCAGCCGGTTGACCGGCGTCGGGACGCCGAGCTCGGCCCCGAGCCGGGCGACTGCGCCATTGATCGCATCGACCTCGGTCTGCCGGCCGTACCGGATATCCTGAAGCATTGAGGACGACGCCACGCTGGTATCGCGCATGACTTTGCGGGCGTAGCCAAGCGGGTCGTCCATCCCTGCCGGGACGCCGGCAGCCTGCATGACAGCGACAGTCTCGGCGACGAGCCGCGCAATGATCGGCTGCAGATCCGGATCGTCGAGAAGGTCGCCATTGCGCACTCCGGTGATCGCCGTCAGCGCGTTGATTGCGATGTTGGCGACGAGCTTATTCCAGACGGCGGTGTGGATGTTGCTGGAAATCTCGGTGTCGAACCCGGACCGAGTGAGCGCGCGGCGCAGCGGGGCAAGATCGAAGCGCGGCGTTGGTGGTGTGGTCGGATCCCCGATGACGGTGGCGCCTTTGCCCGTATGTCGCAAGCGGCCAGGGCCGAGCACAGCCGAGCCATGGGCCGTCGTGCCAATCAACAATCGCTCGTGGTTGGGTAGCGCCGCGCGCGCGAGATCGAGGTTGCCGAGCCCATTCTGTAACGAGAGGACAAACGTGTCAGTCGGAACCAGGCCGGCAAACGGACGAAGTGCCTTGAGGGTGTCGTAGCTCTTCACTTCGATGAGAAGAAGGTCGACGCCATCGAGCTGCGGCGGTTGGGTCGTCGCCTGAATGCGATAGCGCAGGATGGAGTCGTCCAGCTCGTGGATAACGATGCCATGTCGATTGATGGTGTCGACATGTTCGGCCCAGGTGTCGTAGAGGACAACGTTGTGACCGGTGACGGACAACCGCGTCCCGATCAGTCCGCCCATCGCGCCAGCGCCAACGACGACGACCTTCATTCGCTCTGCCCCATCAACTCGAAGAACCGAAGAGCCGCGCCAACGTAGCTGCGGGCGTAGCGAACGACATCCTCGAGCGCAACCCACTCGTCGGCCTGATGTGGAACGGTCGTCGAGCCGGGGCCCCAGGTAACCAGTGGGACGCCGGTCGCCGCCCAGAAGATCGTGCCGTCGGTCGAGCCGGGGACGCCGCCAAACGGTGGGATCTTGCCAGTGTCAGCTTCGTGAGCAGCACTGACCGCGGCAACGATCGGCTCGTCGGGGTCGGTCTCGGTGGCGGGACGGTCGTCCTGAACCTTGACCGTCACCCTGACGTCCGGCACACGGCCGGCGGCGGCGGTGACTCGCTGGGTAACCAGCTCGCGGATCTCGGAGTGGTCGTGCTCGGCGGTCGTGCGGATATCAAGGACGAGCCCGGCGCGGGCAGGGATGACGTTACCCTGCGCTTGCTCGCCGGCCAACGCGACGGTCGGAGTCAGCGAGAAGCGGCCGAGCAAGGCATGAGTCGGGCTGGCCGCGCGGACTTCTGCCTCAACACGCCTGCACTCGACGATGATCTCGCCGAGCGCCGAAATCGGGTTGATACCCTGCTCCGGCATACAGCCGTGGGCCATCCGCCCCTGGAGGCTGACCTTCATCCGGATAGCGCCCTTCTGGGCGATGCAGAGACGATCACCCTCTGGCTCGCACACGATCGCGGCAGCGACACCCTCCAGTTCGCCATCAGCAACAAAGCCCTTCGCGCCGAGCATCATGCCTTCCTCGTCGGCGAGGATCGCCAGCCGGACGACCCCGGCATAATCACACCCGGCCAGCTGAAGCGCCCGGGCTGCGTAGAGCATCGCAACGAGGCCGCCCTTCATGTCGCACGCTCCGCGACCGTAGAGCCGGCCATCACGGATCTCGGCGGCGAAGGGGTCGACGGACCAGGCGGATAGATCTCCCGCGGTGACGACATCGGTATGGCCTTCGAAGACGAGGATCGGCCCGGGGTCCCGGCCATCTAGATCGACGACGATGTTGGGCCGTCCCGGCGCAACATCGCGCCGCCGATAGCGCATCCCCCACTCGTCGAGCAGGCCGGCAACAAGGTCAACCGCTGCGAGTTCATTCCCGTCTGGCCGACCAGGGTCATAAACACTCTGGACACGGACGAGCGCAGCAAGCGTCCCGACCAGTGCATCCGCGTCGACGAACCGCTGGGCGGCGTTGATCCGCGACTCAAGGCTGGGCATCACGCGGCTCCGGTCGCGGGGACACAGCATCGATCCTCTCGTCCATATCGACAATGCGCGGTATGGTAGCACGGCTCCTGCGAGTACACTGGAGCACGATAATACGCGCCAGACGAGCCACAGTGGGCGGTGAGATAGCTTGGCAGATCAACGATTCGATTTTGACGATGTCCAGCGCGCCGAAGCAGAGGCGATCGGAACGCCCGGTCATCGGACATTCCGGATGATCTTCAGTGAGGGTGGCGACACCGTCGTGCTCTGGCTGGAGAAGCAGCAGCTTCAGGCGCTCGGGATGGCGTTCGATCAGATGATCGCACAACTCCGGTCGGCCGGGGTCGCGGCCGCTCGGGTCAGCGATGTCGAGCCGTTGCCAACCGGGCCAGTGCCGCCAGGAATCGCTGAATATCACGTGGGCCGACTGGCTGTCGGGTTCGACGAGGATCACGGCCGGGTCACGGTGTTTGCTCACGATATCGAGGCCGATGAGGACGACCCACCTGCGGTCGTCGTGCGGCTCGAGCTACAACGGGCGCGGACGCTCGCGATCCAGATCGAGCGAGCTGTCGCTGGTGGCCGGCCAACCTGCCCCCGCTGCGGCGCGCCGATCGGGCCAGACGGACACGTTTGCCCGCACGATAACGGCCATTTCCCCCACTTGCTGCGCGACTAGCCGGCGGCGCGCAGCCGAGTTCGCGCTACACCGACAATCGGGTTTGCGAACAGGTAGGCAAGCAGCACATACGGCCACATATAGCCATTCCAGACCTGCCAACCAACGAGAATCTCATGAACCGGGCGGTGCTGGAGCAGCAGGCTGCCGCCCCACTCGAAGATCAGCACCGAGACGAGCCAGAGAGCCCCGACATGAATCAGGTCGCGCTGATTGTGGTCTGGGCCGGATCGTTGAAGCAGCCAGGCAAGCACGAAGATGTAGATAATCCGCGTCGTCATGCCGATCTGGTGGGCGCGTAACTCACCCCAGATTGGTTCGTAGACCAACCCCATCAACACGAAGTAGTTAACTCCTGAAATCAGAATCTCAACCAGCCAGACGCGGAACGCGACCGCCAGGAACGGACGATTCATAGGAGCCTCCCCTGGCTTCGATGCGACCGGGGCGATTCATCAACCACATCGTGACTTGGGCGGAATATCGAATGTGTCGAGATCACCGTCCTGGACGTCGCGGTTGCGTGTCAAATCGCAGCCAGAGGACACGGAGCAGCTTGCGCCAGTCCCCCCGCTCTCAGGACGCGTCAGCGACGCGCGCCGTCGTCGACCCCGGGAACGAAGAGCTCATGGGCGGCGCGGTCGGATTCGGCAAGTAGCGTGATCATCGCCAGGGTGCGAGTCACGAGATCGTCGAGGACATAGCGCGTGATCAGACGATCACGCGTGGGCAAGCGCGTGTGATAGTCCGTGACGAGGCGGACGCGAGTGCGCCGCTGGGGAAGTCGCTCGAACTTCCAGTCGGCGCGGAGCCCGCGAGCGAAGCCGTCGATATGGTCAACATGGACTCGCGGGCCGGAGGGATCGATCTCAAGCCGACAAACCCAGGCAAGCGGGATGCCGCTCCGCGACACCCGGACACGGGCGACTCGCACATCGGCGTCTTCCCAGAGGACATCGGCAGCGAGGACGTGAGGGAAGAGATCAGGCCACTTCTCGACCCCTGCGACGAGCTGGTAGATTGCGGTCAGGTCACCGTTGATCTCGGCTTCGTAGAAGCGCCGCACGCGCCGTCACCAACCAGCGGCGATGCCGTCGGCGCGAGGATCCGATGCGCCGCCGAG
>CALMXF010000170.1 GCA_937870985.1 uncultured Chloroflexota bacterium | reverse complement strand
GCTCGGCGACCAGCAACGCCCGCGCGACGACGCACTGCGCGCTCGGATCGTCCGTGGCAAGGATGGACTTCGCGGGGCAGTCCGTGCCCAGATCCGTCGCGATTACGCCAACGACCGACCGATGCATTACGGGCTGGCGCTCGAGGCGCTGGCCGACAGCGTTGATGATGACACGGTGATCCTCGGCGACATCGGCTCGCACAATCAGTGGTCTCGCGTCATGATCCCAACGCGCAATCGCGACACGTTCACCCCCGAAGGCTACTGGGGCGCGATGGGATTCGGCCTGCCGGGCGCAATTGCCGCGAAGCTGGCCTGGCCGGAGAAGAAGGTCATCACCGTCACCGGTGATGGCTGCTTCCTGATGGCCAGCGCCGATTTCGGCACTGCCGTCGAGCAGGGCGTCAATCCGGTCATCATTGTTCTGAACGACCGGCAATACGGCATGATCGTTGGCATGCAGCAGCACATGTACGGCCGCAAGAGCGAGACAGCACTGGATGGCCCCGATTTCGTCGCCTTTTCCCGCTCGTTTGGCGGTGACGGTATGCGCGTCGAGCATCCTGACCAGATGGCCGAGGCGCTCGAGCGCGGCTTCGCCAGTGACACGATCTTCGTTATCGACGCGATCTGTGACTACAACCACCCGCCGGCCAACCTCGTCGCCGCAATGAAGGAAGTCGGGGAGTAGGACGGATGGGACTTGGAGATCGGTCGTCACCCATGACCAGGGGCTCTGGATCGTGGCGTGATGGCCGTTCTCTTCATCCCGCCGCATGAACCGGGCTTCGGGCTTTGCGTTACTGGGGGCGACGCTCATCTGGGGCTTCGTCCCGGTCTCGACGCGACACGTCGTTGAGACGCTGACGCCGGGGCAGATTCTGCTGGCGCGTTTCATCGTCGGTGGCCTGGTTGGCGCACTGGCGCTGGGGCTGCTTCACGCGCCGGCCCCGCCCCGGCGGCTTGTCCTTCGCGCAGTCGGCTTCGGGCTCCTCGGCCAACTCGGCTTCAATGTCCCGCTGGCCTATGGCATCAAGTACGTTGAAGCAGGGACGGTCGCGCTGATCTCCAGCACATCGCCGGTGCTGATGGCGCTGCTGGCGGTTCCGCTCCTTCAGGAACGACTGCGGCCGCGCGTTGTCTTCGGTCTGGCGTTGTCACTCTCGGGCAGCGCGCTCGTCGTCGTCGCTGGCGGGCGGACCGTCGCGCTCGGCGTTGACCAGGTCGCAGGGAGCCTGCTGATTCTCCTATCGGCGATTCTCTGGGCGTTTTACTCGGTGGCCGTCAAGCCGTGGCTGGGGCCGATTCCGCCGACGAGCATCCCGATGGTCGGGTCGATCGTCGGACTCCCGCTGATGCTCCCATTCGGCGCGGTTGGATTTGCGTCTGCTTTGTCCCGGCTGGATCTACCGGGCTGGATGGCGGTCGCGCTCTTCACCGTCGGCGCTAGTGTCGTCGCTCCGATCCTGTGGGCCGTCGGGCTACAAGGGGGCGCGGCGTCGCGGGCAGGGATGTTCCTGTACCTGACCCCGCTCATCGGCGTTATCTCCGGCGCGATCCTGCTCGGCGAGCCGGTCGGCCTCGGCACGGTGGCCGGCGGGACCCTGATCCTGCTCGGCGTTGCTATCGCCACGCTACCACTCGCCCTGGCCCGGGTCCGCTGCCGTTCGCTTCTGTGGAAACGCCCCGCTCGCTAGCGATCCGGTCGGCGACCCGTTATCATCCTCAGAGTACAAATTCGAGGCTTACGCAGGAGCATCACGTGACGCTGGCCGTCCCGACCGTTGCTGGCCTTGCTGGCAACTGGTTCGTCTGGAAGTACACACGAGTTCACGCCGCCCCGCTGTCCTGAGAAGCGACGCAGGAGGACAGCGGGGATGGCGCGTCCGCGGGACCCCATCCCCACGTTAGTGACGTGGGAGCGTTTTTGGCATGCTCGAAACAACAACGGCAGCGCCGCAAGGTGTCGGCTCTGCCTCGATTCGCCGGTTCTACCTCTACCAGCTCGTTACCCGGACCGAATTCACCGGCGGGATCTGGATCCTCTATCTCACCAGCCGCGGCTTTTCGCTGTCGCAGATCGGCCTGGCGGAGTCTGCATTTCACCTGGCGCCGGTGCTGCTGGAGCTGCCGTCGGGGTCGTTCGCCGACCTGATCGGTCGGCGCTGGTCGCTGGCGCTCGGCGCGCTGCTGGTGGCGATCTCGGCCGCGCTGATCTTCGTTGCGCCGTCCTTCTGGGTCGTGCTGGTCGCGATGTTCCTCAACGGCACGTCCTACAGCTTCCGCTCTGGCGCGGACCAGGCGTACCTCTATGACGCGCTCGGCGAGCAACGTTCCAGCTATACCGGCATCCTCGGCAAGCTGATCGGCGCGGGATACATCGTCGGAGGCGCGACACTCTGGCTTGGCGCGGCGCTGTCCGACATCTCCTACGCCTGGCCGTATGGGCTCGTGGTTGGCGCGGGACTGGCCGGCGTCTGGCTGGC
>CALMXF010000169.1 GCA_937870985.1 uncultured Chloroflexota bacterium | reverse complement strand
GGCGAGGCACGTCCCCGCGGCACGGAGGTAGAGCTCGGTCTTGCCGCTGCCGGTGACGCCGTGTAGGAGTATGGCCAGCGCGGCAGCCTCCCGATTGAGGCGCGGGCGAATTTGCTCCCAGGCGACCGACTGCTCATTCGTCAGGGGCGGCGCCCCGCTGCCTCCCGAATCGTCCGCAGCGGCTTCGGTGAGCGGTTCGCTGATGATGCAGCCGCGCGCCGCCAGCGCGCGCAGCGTCGCGCGAGTGATGTCCGATGAGGCTACGATCGATTCAATCGGCATCGCGAGGTCGGGTCGTGCTCGTAAGCGAGGCGTGAGCCACGCCAACGCCTCGCCCTGGCGATGCGCCCGCTCCGGCGGGGGCATGGAGTCTGGGACAAGGCGAACCTGCTCGGCGCGTGTCATCCTTGGCTCTGGCCGGTTGCGGACCCGCGCGATTCTCTGGACGATGCCCCGTTCCTCGAGCGCTGGCACAATCGTCCGTAGCGACGATTGCTGAGCGCGCTGAGCTCGCTCCAGTGTCGTCTCCCCTTCGGCAGAGAGGAACGCGACGAGGCGCTTCTGCGACGGCGTCAACGTGTCGATCTCGTCGGTCAGGGGCTGTCGTTTCAGCGACAGGTATTCGACCGCTCGCGAGCCAACGCCGGGGGGCAGCATCACCGATGCGGCCTCGTAGAGCGTGCAGACTGTCTGCTCTGCGATCCAGACAGCCAGCCTCCATTGCAGTGGGGTGAGGCAGAACGTCGGTTCAACAGGCGCATGGATGTCGCGGATATGTTCAGTGGCCGGCTCGCGGTCGTGGCGCTCGACGACGATCCCGAGCACAATCCTCTTCTTCAGTGGAGCCCAGATCAGCTGGCCGACCTCAGTCGAGGCTTCGAGCGCCTCCGGCACGCGATAGGTGAGTGTTGCGCGACGATCTGCGAGGCGCGCATTCGGTGCGACCTCGACATAACGGCCAGGCAAGGGTATAGAACATGTGTTCATATTGAGGAGTGTACATCCGCCCGCAAGCCGACGCGGCCGGCACAGGCCGGCCGCGTCTGAGAATCAGCTCAACGCCGCCTGCAGCAGGTCACGCTGCGCGAAGAGGGCTGGCGAGCCACCCGTGTGAAGGAATATGACACTGTCGTCCGGCGAATACACGCCGCCACGAATGTCGGCAACCATCCCGGCGAACGCCTTCGACGTGTACACCGGATCGAGCAGCACCGCCTCGGTTCGCGCCAGTAGCTGGATCGCCTCGATGCCTTCTTTGGTCGGGATACCGTAGCCCTCGCCAACGTGTCCGTCGTCTGCAAGATACCGTTCGCGTGGTGGCGCCCCGACGCCGAGCTCGGCGGCCGCCCAACCGCCGACTTCGACGGCGCGGTCGATGCCATCCGCACTTTTGCCTTCGACCAGCACGCCGTTGAGCGCGAAATCCAGGCCGTGCGTCTGCGCGCCGAGGACGATGCCGCCCTGGGTGCCGCCGCTGCCAGCTGCGAAGTACATCGCCCTCGGCGCCACATCGGCGCGCCACA
>CALMXF010000168.1 GCA_937870985.1 uncultured Chloroflexota bacterium | reverse complement strand
CGCCTCCGGCTTGACGCCCCGCCGGCCCGCCGTGTACAGTACCAACGTGCAACCGCCCGGTTGCGTTATGTGAGGGTGTCACGATCACGATGAGCACGCAGCTCAGGAAATCCAGGAGCCCCAGGCGCGGCTGATTGAAAGATCAGCCCATCTGACCTGCCGCGCTTCCTATGGTTTCTGGAGTGACTTGTGACGACATCCGGTTCCCAATCCGTTACACCAAAGATCCATACGCCGTCTCCGGTGACGGTCGCCGTGTTGCGCGCCGTTACGGTGGCGATCCCTCTGCCCTCCCCCAAACCTGGTCGCGTCAGGCGTCGCGCCTGACATCCCGGCGTCCGCCGCTCGCGGCGTGACCTCTGGCGATGTCCGGTCCCGGCGATCCTGACGAGCGAACGCTCGCGCGGGTGGGCGTTTTCCGCATGTCGTCGTTATCCACGATCTGTTGTTATTGAGGATGAGGTGAGTTCGTTGTCAGCGCCCAAGCTCTGGGACAAGGGATATGAAGTCGACCCGCGCATCCAGCGCTTTGAGGTCGGCGACGACCTGACCTGCGACCAGAAGCTGGCCGTCTATGACGCGCTCGGCTCGGTCGCCCACGCCGCCGGCCTGGTCAAGATCGGCCTGCTGCCGGTCGAGACGTTCCACGCCCTGCGCAAGGAGCTGGCGAACATCGTCGCGCTGGCCAAGCAGGGCGAGTTCCAGATGTCGCTGGCCGATGAGGACGTCCACACCAAGGTCGAGAACTGGCTGACTCAGCAGCTCGGCGAGCCGGGCAAGATGATCCACACCGGCCGCTCGCGCAACGACCAGGTCGTCGTCGACCTGCGGCTGTTCACTCGCGAGGCGGTTCTGCCGGTCTACGACGCCATCCTTGACGCCTGCGACGCCCTGCTGGCCATGGCCCAGCAGCACGCGACGACGCCGATGCCGGGCTACACGCACATGCAGCGAGCGATGGTGACCTCGGTCGGGGTCTGGGCCGGCGCCTTCCTTGAGTCGCTGCTGGACGACCTGACGCTGCTCGACGCGGCGGTGGCCTTGTCCGATCAATCGCCGCTCGGTTCGGCGGCGTCGTACGGCGTCGGGCTGCCGCTCGACCGGCAGTACGTCTCCGACCTGCTCGGCTTCGCCAAGGTGCAGAACAACGTCCTCTACTCGCAGCACGGGCGCGGCAAGTTCGAGTTGGCGATCGTTCAGGCGCTCGCCCAGGTGATGCTCGACTTCTCCAAGCTGGCACAGGACATCCTGCTGTTCACGACGAGCGAGTTCGGCTTCTTCGATGTGGATGTCTCGGTGACGACCGGGTCGAGCATCATGCCGCAGAAGAAGAACCTCGACACGATGGAGCTGCTGCGCGGCAAGGTCCACGTCATCGCGGCGATGCAGCAGCAGATGCTGACGATCCTCGGCGGGACGCCGCTGGGCTTCAACGCGGAGTACCAGGACACTAAGCGACCATTCATGGAGGCGCTCGACCTGGTCGAGGCGTCGGCTGTCGTCGCGGCGCTGAACGTCTCGAAGCTGACGCCGAATGAGGAGCGCATGCTGGCGGCCTGCTCGCCGGACCTGTTCGCAACCGATGTCGCCTACGACCTCGTCCAGAAGGGCGTGCCGTTCCGCGACGCCTACCGCCAGGTGGCCGGCATGCTCGACGACCTGGCCGAGTTCGACGCGCACGCTGTGCTGGCGATGCGGACGCACCAGGGGACCAGCGGCGACCTGCGACTGGACGCGTCGGCGGGGAATATCGCCGCCCGGCGGAAACAGGTAGCGGCCCGGCAGGCAGAGTTGGCCGAGATCGAGGCCGGTCTGCTCGACGGCACTGCTGCCGGATTGCCCGGAAAGGCAGGCTGACGATGATCTGGAACGCCGCGGCCTGGCCACTGACCCTGCCGGACCCTGCTGATGGGAAGCTCTTCCCTCTGGCGAGACAGCCTATCAGGCCCTGGCCGGCACGAGCCGGTCATGCAGACAGGGACTCGTAAGGGCGGGAAGACATCCCCGCAGCCAACTCGAATGATATTGCGACAACATCGATCGACACGATCGTAGAAGGACAGATTCAGATGACGACCATGTGCCCGGAGTGCGCCGCTGAGCTTGAGATGACAGACACCATCGTTGGCGAGATCGTCCAGTGCACCGACTGCAGCAGCGAGCTCGAGGTTCTCTCGACCAGCCCGTTCGAGCTCGGCCTCGCGCCGGCCGAAGAGGAAGACTGGGGCGAGTAGGGGACGGCCCTCACAGCTGGCCCTCACCCCGCCCCTCTCCCAACCTTAGGAGAGGGGGAGATTGGTATTGAGATTGACGGAATTGCGATTGGCAACCGACACGCCAGCAATACGACACCCCTCTCCCCGCGGGAGAGGGGCAGGGGGTGAGGTCTCCCCGTGATCCACCTCCTCGCCCCGCGGCTCCGCGTCGAGGAGCGTCTGCTGATGCAGGCGTTCGCCGAGCGTGCGTGTGAATCAGCGCTGCTGGACGCGGCGGCGATGTCGATGTCGTTGACCGGCGAGCCAGGAGCCCTCCCGACTGTCGTGCTCGACCGCAACGTGGCGACCGGCGAGCGGGCGGTGCTGGGGGCGCTGCTGGCGGCGGGTGGTTCGGTCGTTGTGAACCGGACGGCAACGACGCGCATGCTGGCCGATCGGCTGGCGCTGGTTCGCCATCTGGTGATCGCCGGGGTTCCAGTGCCGGAGACGGTCGTCGCCTTCGGCGAAGGGCCGGCGATCGATGCGGCCCGACAGGTGGGCTACCCGCTGCGGATC
>CALMXF010000167.1 GCA_937870985.1 uncultured Chloroflexota bacterium | reverse complement strand
CGCCACTGGTAGTAGTGGCGGCCGACGTTGCCGGCCTCGACCTGCCAGCCGTCGGGATTGCTCGGCGTGTAGGTGAGGCAACGACGCTGGAAGCACTGGATGAGGACGTTCTGCTCGACGCCGCCGACCTTGACCCACGTCCAATACGCCTCGGTGATCGGGTAGCCGGTGGCGTAGAACGGGTTCTCGAAGAGCTTGTCGACGACGTACTCCCCGTCGCGATAGATCAGCCCGTCGGAGTTCATGAACTCCCAGAAGACCGAGGCGACACGGTGATCGAGGCCCGGCTGTTGGACATGGAACCCCGCAGTGACGCTGTAGCCTGCCAGGTTGGGATCGCTGGTTACCGTTCCTGCGCGGTCTACCTGCTGGACAATCACCGCGCCGTCATCGAGTGGCGGCGTGTCGAGCAGGCCGGCGAATGTCGCGTAGGTTGGGCCGGTTGTGCCATCGGGGTCGCCGGCCGCGTTGATCGCTGCCGGGTCATGTGGCTCGAAGCTCGCGTCGCCAACCTGCATCTGGCCGGTGATTAGCTCCGTCACGAGCAGACCGTTGGTGACGTACCAGAGCTGCCGCGCGTCGGCATCCGGGTGGGTGATCTCCATCCGGCTCTTGTCATAATACTGAACAACCCGTTGATTGCCGGGGGATTCTGCGTAAGGCTCGATCAGCGGGCCGGTGAATGGATCGTCGCCCCACATCCACGTGCGCACGACGGCCATCTGGCGAACTGGCTCGTCGGTGCGCTGCCAGGTGCGCATGAACGCCGAGGTATCGGCGGTCGGCGCGTCAAGAACCTTGACGTCGACACCGTTTGATATCCCGCCCCCCGGCTCGGGGTTGAAGACGGTGACACGAAGCGTCGCGATCGCGGCTATGTCCCGCTCGACGAGTGTGACGCTGAGCGCCGCCGGCGAGATGAGCGTCGTCGCGCGATCCTCACCGTTGACGCGCGCGACGGCTCCGGAGACGAAGCCTGCGCCACTGATTGTCAGCATCGGCGGGTGAGTGCCGAGGAACAGCGCCGACGGGGTTGTTGTGACGATTGCCGGCGTCGGGTTCTGTCCATCCATGATGTCGGGCAGCCGCACGAGACCCGCGCCCCAGGTGTTGTCGGGCGTGGCGCTGCGGTCGCCTTGTGCCTTGAGGAACGCGGCGATCTCGTCCGGGTGATAGGTCGGGAAGCGCTGCTCGACGAGCGCGGCCATGCCGGCGATATGCGGCGATGCCTGGCTCGTGCCGGGAAATCCGGATGGGCCGTAGGTGACGGTATCGGCGGAGTCGAGGCTGACGACATCTGGCTTGATCCGCCCGTCGCGGGTTGGCCCGCGACTGCTGAACGGCTGGATGACATGGGGCTGATTCCAGGGGCTGGCGCCAACGGCAAGCATGCCGGTGCTCGCGCTCTCGGCGGGGTTGGCGATCGACCCTGCTGGGACCGAATATGCAAGCGACCACCCGTTGAACTCCTGCACCTGAACCCAGGCAGGTGGCGTCCCGCCATACAGGCGGACAACGGCATAAAACGGCCCGGTCGTCGTCGGAGTGAAGCGCAGAAACTCGAATGGCGTCTGGCCGGCGAGGCCCCGTTGCGGCTTCTCGCTGGCGCGCAGCACCTCGCCCGACGCGGAGACGAGGTAGAGATCCAGATCCGTCGCTGCGTTGCTCCAACTATCCTGCCAGCGTGCCTGAAGAATGATCTCGTTGCCGGAGAGGACCGAGATGGCATTACGTTCAACGTTGCCGCTGAACTCCATCACCCCGTCGCCGTCACGGTCCGACCATGGACCGGTCCAGGTTGACAGCCCCTCGTTGCCGGCCGCGTTCACCCAGGTGATGCCGGCGGCGACAGCCTGGTCGACCGCCGCCAGCGCGCCGTCGGGGTAGGGAGAGGAGCCGTCGCCGGGGCCCTCCCATGTCCAGCCGACCGAGTGGTTGATGATGGTTACCCCCTGGGAGATCATCCAGCTCACCGCGTCGTGCAGGTCGAGGAGCGACTGTGGGTTAGCGATGTAGAGCGAGGCGTCCGGCGCGATATCCATCAGCGTCTCGGTGACGGCAGTGCCGTGAACGCCCCCCTGCTCGCAGGCGCTCATATCGCTGGTGGGCTGGCCGATTCCTCGGTAGCAGTGAGTGGTTGGAACTGGCAGTTCGCTGCCGATCAGCGCGCTGAAGCCGGTGAACCCCAGGTCGATGACGCCGACCTTCACGCCGACGCCCGTGTAGCCATGCTGATTCCACTGTGGCGCGCCGATGATCGCTGCCCCCTGGCTGACGACGGTCAGCCCGATCGGCGGCTGCAACGCTCGGGCCTGCTGGACACCGGGGATCGAGGCGAGGGTGGCAAGATCTTCGGGTGAGATGAATGCTTCGATTGACTGCTGGCCGATGTTCGCGACGCTGATGCCGCGTTGGACAAGTGCTGCGGCGGTCGCCGCCGTATCACCAGCTACCTGGAGTGTGACTGCTACGCGGCCGCCGCTGAACTGGGCCCCGTGAGCTTCCGAGGTCGGCCGGCCGATTTGCGAGTCGCGGGAGATCCGGACGAGCTCCGAGTCCAGCACCTGGTCTTTGAGCGCGCCGATATGTTGTGAATCGCGATCGGGGGCGCCGCCGTTGCCGGCCTCCACTGGGAGGGCCGTCAGCACGAGCAGGATGCAGGCGATGACGAGCATCACCGGGCGGGGGCTGAACCGTCTCCGCACCAGAGATCCCTTCCTGGGAGGGTGATCGAGCGTCCGGCTCGTGGAACGCAGGGGCAAGCATAGCCGCTCGGGATGGTTGCTTCCACCATGCGTGGCGATGATCGGGTATTGTGACGGAGAATCGCTGGGTGGAAGGGAGCGCGCGTGGAACCGACACCAGAAAAAATTCAGCTCGATTGGGTGATGCTGGCCGACGCAGCACAGATCGTCAATGGGAAGCTCTACGTCCTCGGCGGTGGCTGGGATACGCTCGTCGTCTCCAGCCCGTTCCCGGTGAACCAGCCATGCGGACTGGCGATCGCCTTTCGCATTCCGGGCGCTGGGACGAATCCGCGGAAGACGGCGCGCATCCAGGTTGTGGATCAGGAAGGTACCTCGACGATCGCGACGGCGGATGTCCAGTTTCAGGTTGGCCGGCCACCCGAGGTAGACGACGTGCTGCCGCAACGCGTCCAGCTCGCTGCCGGGCTGCACCTGTCGTTCCCGAAGGCGGGAACATACGTCGTGATCGTCAGCGTCGATAATGCGGAGATCGGGCGCTCGCGTTTTCGTGTTGTTCACCCCCAGCCTGCCGGGTCGGGAGAGCGGCTGAACGCATAGTCGATTGACGACCGATCGCGCCGCCCCCGAATTGCCTCACCGCAACGATCCGTCGCTTGACATCCCTGAGGGCACGCCCTACCGTGTTACCGTGCGTACATACATCGTCGGCGACCATACCGGATAGGGGATGGCTGTGTGCGGGACGATGTTGTCGATGCCACAGGGGGAAGGTGGTTTTCGATGGGGTCTGCCGAGGACGAACACGGCGAGGATGGCTCAGCGCGATTTCTCAAGAGGCCACAGTCTCGCCGCCAGCTGATTCGCAGGCTGACGGGCGGAGCGATCGTGACGACGATCGCCGCCTCGATTCCAGGGGTGGTCAGCGCGCAAGAGAAAGATAGCACGGCCGGAGCAGCCGGCCTGGTCACTCGCCCGGGGTCGTGGCCAACTCCGCCAGCCCCGGTTGTCATCGAGGGGATGGTGCGAGTCTGCGTTCAGCCGCGCAGCGGCATCATGCGATTCCCTCTGGATGGGCGTGGCTGCCTGCCGTACGAAGTCGAGGTGCTCTGGAGCGCGACCGGGCCGGCCGGGCCTACTGGTCCCATCGGCGCAACGGGGCCGACCGGATTCACAGGTATTCTCGGCCCGACTGGCTCGACGGGATCGACCGGGCCGACTGGCCCGACAGGCGCAACGGGGCCGACCGGGGCAACAGGACTCCAGGGCATGACCGGCCCGACGGGATTCATCGGCGCGATCGGTCCGACTGGCCCGACTGGAATAATGGGCACTGGTGGCGCGGCGGGCGCAGAGGGTCCGACTGGCTCTCAGGGTCTAATCGGGCCGACCGGACCAACCGGTGCTGCCGGCGCAGCGGGTGTCACTGGCTCAGTTGGTCCGGCCGGCGCCACTGGCCCGATCGGCTTTCCAGGCCCGACCGGCCCGACTGGCATGCCTGGCCCGAGTGGCCCAACGGGCTTCACCGGCTCGACCGGTCCAACCGGGGTCACCGGCCCGATTGGTCCAACAGGCTACACCGGCCCGACTGGCCCAACCGGAG
>CALMXF010000166.1 GCA_937870985.1 uncultured Chloroflexota bacterium | reverse complement strand
ACCTGCTCGTCATCGACCGGCCGGTCCAGCCGGCCAAAGGCTCGATGAGCTTCGTCGCCGCGGCCGAGCGCGGAGTGCCAGGTTTCATCGCCGAGGCCGGCGGTGTCGGTTTGCTCGACGAAGAACCGGTGCGACTGCTGACCGACGGCTTGATCCGTGTCCTCAACCATCTGGGGATACTCCGCCGTGATGTCGACCCGGCCGGCGACGTTACAGCGCTCTCCCGCTTCGATTGGCTGTATTCGCGGCACGCGGGCATGTTCCATGCGCGAGTCGCAGTGGACGACCTGGTCACCGTCGGCGCTGTCGTCGGCACGATCGACTCGTTATTCGGCGATGAGCTCGAGCAGATCGTCTCCCCCGCCGATGGTCGCGTCCTGTTCCTGACCACCAGCCCCGCCATGCCGATCAACGGCCTCCTGATGGGCATCGGCGTCGCAGATCAGAGACCATCGTGGCAGGCGAACGGGGCCGCATCGTGAAGATCTCCCCGCGCGCCGCCGAATTGCACCGACGCGCCATCGTCATCGACGGACACAGCGACATCCTCCTGCCGGTCCTGAACGGAGTGACCACTCTTACCGAGTCGTTTCCCGCCGATGCCCTCGAACGCTGGCGGACAATCGCGGCAAACCGTCCCGTGGCCGAGCTGCGCGACGTCCCCTACGAGCTTGATCCGCTCGCGATGCTGATCGCGCCGGCCGGCCAGTACGAGCTACCGTTGCTGGAGCAGGGTGGCGTCACGGCACAATGTGTGGCGATATATCTGCCGGACGACAAGCTCGATCACGCGCTGGAATCGGCGCTGGAGATGGTCGCCGCGCTGCGCCGCGTTGTTGCAGCGAATGCTGATCGCTGCATCCTGGCAACGAGCGCCGCCGAGATCCGTCGCGCCAAACGGGAGGGCAAGGTCGCCTGGGTGCTGACGATGGAGGGCGCCGAGCCGATCGGATCACGGGTCGACCTGCTCGATATCTTTCACCTGCTCGGGCTCCGAATGACGACACTCACCCATAGCCGCCGTAACCTGCTGGCGGATGGCACCCAGCAAGACATCGCGACAGGCGGGCTGACCAGCCTGGGCAAGCGCGCAGTCGATCGCTGCCAGGAGCTTGGGATCGTGCTCGACGTGGCGCACCTGTCTGACCGCGGCTTCTGGGACGTAATCGAGCGCGCCAGCCGGCCGGTCGTCTGCTCCCACACCAGCGTCCTGACCCCGTCACCCGGCTACCGCGCCCCATGGGACGAGGTAAATCCGACCTACGGGATGACCAAGGCGCAGGCGATTGCCCAGACCGGCGGCTTGATCGGCATTGTCTTCTGGGGCATGGCCGATATCGCGGCGCTGGTCGATGAGGCGGACGCCATCATCGACCAGACAGACCCCGACCACGTCGCGCTCGGTACCGATTTCTTCGGGTTCCGCGACGCTCCGCTGGATCTGCAACACATCGGCGAGCTCCCTGCTCTCACCGAGGCGCTCGTCGAGCGCGGCTATGACGACGCAACGATCCTCAAGCTGCTGGGGGAGAACTGGCTGCGGGTATTCGAGGCGAGTTGAGCGGGGGCGATCAGCCCCCGGTCGTTTCAGCGTCCCCACCCCGACGTCTCCGGGGCTTGGCGGCTTCTTCTTCCGCGAGGGCGCGTCGCAGGATCTTGCCAGTGGCGGCCTTCGGCAAGCTCTCACGAAACTCGATCTGGCGCGGCACCTTGAACTTCGCCAGACGCTCGGAGCAATACTGCAGCACATCGCGGCGCTCCAGTGTCTCACCTGGCTTGACGACGACGAACGCCTTGACGACCTGCCCGCCGACCGAATGCGGCACTCCGATAACCGCTGCCTCGACGATCTTCGGGTGTGAGTAGAGCACCTCCTCGATCTCGCGAGGATAGATGTTCTCGCCGCCGGTGATGACGACATCCTTCTGGCGATCGACGATCTGGAAGAAGCCGTCCTCGTCCATGATCCCGATATCACCGGTATAGAGCCAGCCATCGTCGGACAGGACGGCGGCGGTGTCCTCCGGACGGCGCCAGTAGCCCTTCATCACCTGCGGGCCGCGGATGGCAACCTCGCCGCGCTCGCCGATCGGCACAGGTGCACGGGTATCGAGGTCGACGATCCGCGCCTCGGTGCCGGGTAACGGCATACCGATCGTCCCGATCCGGGCCCGGCCATCGAGCGGGTTGGCGTGCGTCACCGGAGATGCCTCGGAAAGCCCATAGCCCTCGACGAGATGGCCGCCGGTGATCTCCTCGAAGCGCTCCTGAACGCTGCGCGGCAATGGCGCGCCGCCGCTGATGCAGTAGCGGATCGACCGCATCGACGCCTGACGGGCCGGGTTATTCTCAACCGCGCCGTTGATCGCACTGTACAGCGTCGGCACTCCGGGCAGGAGTGTCGGCTGGTACGTCGCGATCTGCTCCATGACGTCGGCGATCTCGAAGCGTGGGACGAGGACCGTTGTCGCGCCGAGATAGGTAGCCAGGTGCAGGCAGAGGGTCACACCGTAGGAGTGGAAGAACGGCAGGATCGAGAGGATCGTCTCCTCGCCATCGCGCAGCTCCGGCACCCAGGCGCGCACCTGCATCACGTTCGCAACCATATTTCGGTGGGTCAGCACCGCCGCCTTCGGCAGGCCAGTCGTGCCACCAGTGTATTGAAATGCGGCGATATCGTCCGGCGACGTTGCGACGCCCGGGTCGCGATCGGAGGCGCCCTTGAGAAGGGCCGGCAAGCTGTAGATGCCTCGGGCCGCGTCGAAGGGAACGGTGATCATCTCCTTCCGGTACTTCAACGGGTAGAGCCAGCGCTTGATCGTCGGCAGAAAGTCCTGTGGCCCAGTCATAATCGCCCGCTCGACGACGCCACGCTCGACCAGAGGGGCGATGCGATCCCAGACTCGGTCGAGCGCGACGACGACGCGAGCGCCGGAGTCGACCGCCAGATCGTCCAGCTCGCGCTCGACCAGCAGCGGCGAGAGTGCCGCGACAACGCCGCCCGCCTTGAGCGTGCCGAGATGGACGATCGGGTATTGCGGCATGTTGGCCAGGACGATCAGGACGCGATCGCCCGGCTTGACGCCATGCTCGATCAGTCGGTTGGCAAACTTCGAGGAAAGCCGGTCCACCTCTCGATAGGTCAGGTGCCGGCCGTAGTAGGTAAACGCTACGCGATCGGGGTACCGATCGACGGCGACACGCAACAGGTCCGGCACTGTCTGAGTCACCGGCGCGATATCGGGTGTCGAGCCGGCCGGATAGTGCCGCAACCATGGCCGCGCCGCATACGGGTCGGCAACATCAACCCCGATTGACGCTTCCGGCTGTTGATTCACGCTTCCCAACCTCGCCCTCATGCCCGGCGCTCATCGCGCGAGGTCATCTCACCCTGAGCCACCGGCTTCCGAACTCGCCGGGGCTGAGGGAGTGCCGCATTCCCACCACCAACACCCATAATCGTACCGCCTCGCGAGAACGCCCGACCTTTGAGCCGCCACGAAGCCTCGCGATGGCGTGAGACGACGGTTCCACCGAGACGCCGCCGAACCAGCTGGCCCGCCTCTGCCCCTATGGAGTCGCTACATCCACCCGCTCATCCCTCGTTCACAATCATCACCGGCTCGATCTCGTCGGATGGCTGGAACCCGAAGACCTTCCCATAGAAATACAGTTCTGCCTCAAGGGTTCGGCTGATATTCTCGGCGCGACGGAACCCGTGCTGCTCGCCCTCAAAGGCCAGATAGGCGTAGGGCAACCCCTTGCGATCGAGCGCAGCGACCATCGCCTCGGCTTGCGATGGTGGAACGACCTTATCCTCCAACCCCTGGAAGATGATCATCGGCGCCGAGAGCAACTCGGTGTGGTAGGCCGGAGAACGGGCGAGATAGATGTCGCGCGCCTCGGGATATGGGCCGACGAGCCCGTCGAGGTAGCGCGACTCGAACTTGTGCGTGTCGGTCGTCATCGTCTCGAGGTCGGAGATGCCAAAGTGGCTGGCCCCGGCAGCGAAGACATCGGTAAAGGTCAGCGCGGCGAGCGTCGTATACCCGCCGGCGCTGCCGCCACGGATCGCCATGCGCGCGCCGTCCACCAACCCCTGGCCGGCCAGATAGCGCGCTGCGTTGGCGCAGTCGTCTACATCGACGATGCCCCAGTTATCCTTCAACCGCTCGCGATACTCACGGCCATAGCCGGTGCTGCCGCCATAGTTGACATCGACGACAGCAAGACCGCGGCTGGTCCAGTACTGAATGCTCAGATTGAGCGCCCCGGTCGTCTGTCCCGTCGGGCCGCCATGGCTGAAGACGAGCAGCGGCGGCAGCTCGCCCTCCGGCGCGGCGGCATCCCGATTGCGCGGCGCATAGTAGAGCGCGTGCGCAGTCTTCCCGCCGGTCGTCGGGAACTCAATCGGTTGGGCCGGCGAGAGATATCCGGGGTCGATCTCGGCCGCGTTGCTGCGCTTGACGACATCGGTCGCGCCGCTCGCCATATCGATCAGCGCGACTGAGCCAGGAATTACTGGACCACCAGCAACGACCGCGACGCGCTCTCCGCCGTCCGTGTCGATGCTGGCGAACGCGGTGAACGGCGTCGCCACTTCGCGGATCCCCGGCTTGCCCGGCTCGATGACACCGAGGTGATGGATGCCATCCTGTCCATAGACACAGACGATCCGTCCCCCGGAGAGGAACGCATATTGCCCCGCGTCGAGCGACCAGGCCGGCCCGCCGAATTCGGCATCCATCGGGGCCAGGGGGATCAGATCAGTTCCATCGAGCTGGTAGAGGTTCCACCAGCCTGTCCGGTCGGACACGAGATACAGCACACCCTCTGGCGACCACTCCGGCTGATAGATCGACTCGGCCGGCCCGCCGGCCATCCTCCGCGCGTTCGACGCCGTGCCGTCCGCAGCCAGGTCGGCGACAACGAGCTCCGTCCCGTCCCACGGCATATTCGGGTGATCCCACTCCACCCACGACACCTTTGCGCCGTCCGGACTGACACGCGGGAAGGCGTAGAAATCTCGACCAGACCCGATCACGACCGGCTCGGTCGTGCCATTGGCCGGGAGCGTCACGATCTCGTTGACCGCCTCACCCTCGGTCGCATGCCGCTCGCGGACACAGACAATCGTCCTGCCGTCCGGCGTCAGTTGCATGTCGGCGTAGCGCAGGCCGGCTGGGATCTCTGGCGCGGGGGTAATCGCGATCGGATCATCGCCACGATCTCGACGGTAAAGCCGCTGGTCGGCGTAATTACTGAAGAACGCGACATCCTCCGCGACCATATACGACGCTCCGCCATATTCGTGGACGCGCGTGCGGGCATTCGTATCGGGCGGGTTGATGTCTTCGCAGTCTCCCCGGGAGTCCCGGCGGACGACAACGTAACGCCCACCCTCCGTCGGGCGCGACTCGAGCCAGCAGAGGTCATCGCCGCGCAAGGACACTTCGCTGAGTCGGATCGAGCCCGTCGCAATCAAGTCGGCTGTGATCGGTGACGACCATGCGCCAAAAGAAACGGGAGTCCGGTCGGTCATGCAATCTCCTCCAAACTGTCGTGCCAAGTTCGCGCCGTGGACAGGGTACCGCCAGTTGTCAACGCGCGCACCAGCCTCTGACAACAAGAAACCGGCGCGAGACGCCGAGCGTTTATTTCAGTAGCACCCACCGATGTCGGAAGCGGCGTACCCGCCCGTTCGATAGCCGGTGGCCAGGCTCGCGAAGGGAGACTCCATCATGGCCAGGAAGCGATCGCTCGCCTTCCTCCTCTCCACCGCGCTCGTGCTCCTGCTTGCTGCGTGCAGTGGAACGACACAATCGACCGCCACTGCGCAGCCCACCGGCACGTCAGCGCCAACGGCAGCCCGAACTGAGACTCCGACCAGCGCTCCCACCACCACAGCGCTGCCAACGGCGACTGAGACCGCGACGAGCATCCCTGCCACCGCAACGGCGACCTCGACGATCATCTCGACCGAGCCAGTCCCGACCGATTCCGCAGGCTCCACCCCCGTGCCCGGGCCGAAGATCTACCCGGCCAACTACCAGGACGATCGCAGCACGCCGATCACACTGCTGGAATCGCTCTACAACGCGATCAACAGCAAGCAGTACGCCCGCGCCTACTCATACTGGGAGCAGTCGGAGAATGTGCCGCCGTTCGATCAGTTCTCGAAAGGGTATGCCGATACCGACCATGTCGACCTGACGACCGGCACATTCGGGGTCGGCGCAGCGGCCGGCAGCCTGTACTACGACGTGCCGGTTATCCTGCACGTCGATCAGACCGACGGCAGCCAGCAGATCTTCGTCGGTTGCTACCTGTTGCACCTGGTCCGGCCCGAGATGCAGATACTGCCGCCCTATCACCCGATGGCAATCACGAAGGGCGACCTCCAGCAAGCCCAGACCGACGCCGACGCCACCGCCATCTTCAACAAGGGCTGCTCGCCGGGCTAAGAAGGGAGTCACATCGACACGAACGCTCAGCAACGGAAACTGTCCCCATCGCGTCCATCTTGCTCCACGCGAACGTATCGTAGAATGACTACAGGAAAGAATCACGTCGGACACACGCGAAAGCAGCCATCCGGTGCAACGCCGATTTGTGCGAGCATGCGCGATCCACAAGCGAAGGGGTAGTGAGCCAAGTCCAGGGATTGGCCATTACGTTGATCGAGGTTGCCCAGACTTCCCCCGCGATCCCATCATCGTAGATGTCGGACGCCTCATCCTCTTCGGACACGCCCCCTCACTCATTAGATGGACACTGGCGGCTAACCCTGAAACACGTCATGCAGTATGAGTGACAGTCGACGTCTGACAGATTGGTCAACCGAGTCTGGCGTCCTCGGCGATCTGCAGGGCCAGCGGCATCTCTACTGCCAGCTAGCAGAAAATGCGTTGCTCGTCGCAGAGAATCTGCGGGATAACTACCTCCATAACACAGCTCAATTCGTTCACCAGCTGCGGCTGAAAATCCTGGACGCCGAACGACGAGACATTCCGCCCATTCTCGAGATCCATAACTGTGACGATCTCACGTGGAGTGATGTCCGCGATGAAGTTGTAACGTTCATCGATGGAGGTGTTGGGCGGGTGCAAGTCGCCAGCCGCGCCCCGATTCTCCTACGAGTTGGCTCGTACACAGTCAAGGCTGGCGAGCGAAATATCGCCGAGCGGGAGTCTTTCGGGTATTACCCGGTCATACTCGGCGATCTGGAGGGCGGCAGCAAGGAGCGAGACGATTTTATCGATGTTGTCCGGGTGACGGCTGAGATCCTGGGTGGTCTGAGCGCGCTCAACCGAACTCCAGACCTTGATGCCCTGATATTTCATGGCCCACTGATCTACTTACGCGGAAGTCATACAGGTCATTCACCCTTCACCGAGTCCGATATCGATCTGTTCCTTCGCCGATACGGCGTCGACGACTCATCTGGCCGGATGCTGAAGCAGGATTTCTTCACCACCGCGAGACTCGATATCTACCCGGCCATGACTCCACGATCCCACGACTGGATCACTCAACGACTATTCGAACCGCTGGCCTTCCTCGCGTTTCTTCAGCAGAGGCTGATCGCAAGCGCGAGAGCCCATCCACATCAGCCACTCATCGTTGGCGTCGTGGAGCGTGGGCGCGAAAGGTCATTTGTCGAATCCGTCCTGTTGCCTCGCGTATTCCGTGGGCTGCGGGAGAAAGGGAATGAAAACTGGTTCAACGATCTCTTCGGGCGACATGATCTCACGACCGAACACGCAGTCACGGAGCGGCTTGGCTATTCAGACACATTCCTGCTCGGCATGCTGTTACGACCGGGGCAATTGTCAGAACCATGGACAATGCACAAGTATGGCTCGCTTGCCAGTGGCGCTCTTCGTCTTCCTTCGGAGGGATTTGAGACGGCCGTTGACTGGTCTGTCCTCCGTCCCGGGAACAGGAATGGGTTTCCAGAGGTATCCGCGGGCTACGTCTGCGTCACAGAAGTCTCGGAACCGATTCGCATCGAAGTATTTTCTCCACTTGGGCCGGATGAGATTTATCGGGCGGCGAAGCGCGTCTATCTCTATGCGCGATTGCTGCCCGGTTATGGCTTCCCGGTGGGGCTCGATATCGCTGACAAGCATGCGCGCGTTCCAGATTGGCTGACACGCGCATACGGCAAGATGATTCGGTATCAGCTTGGGGTCAGCCTGCAACAAGGGGAGATCACCGACGTTGAGATGCGTCGGATCCTCGTTCAGGCGATCCACATGACGCACCGCGATTGGCTCTTCCGGCCACTAGCAGACGGAGTGATCAGATGATTGCCCAGAACGACAGAGCACGATCTGCGGACGCCTACGTCGGGACAATCATCGGCGAGAGCACGAGCACAGAGTTCAGGCTAGCAGTTGCTCACGAGGCGGTGCGGGAGCAGGATATCATCGCCGTCGATGGAGACCTACGCGATCCAGAGAATATCGACGATGTGCGGCGCATTCGAGTCTGGGCAAAAGTTCAACAGATAGAACGACTGAATCCACTATTCCCGTCCGAAGCCGGCCACGAGCTCGCGGCGACACGCACCGATCCGCTAGACACGGTCCTGTCACTCTCAAGGGAAATGGTAACTGCCGTCTGCACGATCCTGGGAAGCGAGCCGCTGGACGCCGAGTCCACGGGAAAGCTCGGGCAACTACGCTATCCCGCGCGTCCAGCAACACGCGCATATCGACCCCACTCGGCAGATATCAAGAGAGTCGTCGTCGGTGAGCTTCGCAACAACACCCGCCGTGCGCTAGATATCGCCACGCTCGCGAATCGGGGCGATATCGACGTGTCAGTTGACGGTCATGCCATTGTGTCTCGGCACCTCGCAATTCTCGCGATGACCGGCGCCGGCAAGAGTTGGGCATCGCGGCGCATCATCGAACAGCTGGCAGAACGTAACTTCCCCATCGTGATCTTCGATCCACACGGCGATTACACGGGCCTGTCCACCGTCCCGAGCATTGGCCACCGTGTCAGACAGTATTACGCTCGCTTACCGCTATTCGACGAGGATGCCGATACGGTCGCGAGCGTTGTTTCGAATCTCGGCTACAAGCTCACTGATACGATGGTCGGCCGATTTGGCGATGTATTCAGGGCAGCGCAGGGGTTTCTCACCGACGATCTCAGCGACCGCAAGGATCGTGTCGACTTGCTCCTGGGGGCGCTTGGTTCCGACGCGCCACGCGGGGAGCTGCAAGATGACCTCTGGCTCGTCAGCTATCTGGCTGCAGCTGGCGAGGCACTCCTCCGGTCGAAGGATAGCGCTCGTCTGGGGCGCCTCGCGGATCTATCGTGGCCGGGGCTTCGCACCTACTCATATACCGATGTTGGGACATTGGAGGGAATAAAGAAACGAACACGCAAAGCAGCGAGCGCACTGCAACGCATGGAACGTATCAGTCGACAGATCGCCCACTCGGCAAGCCCCCTGCCGCGGGATCGCAACGAGCTGGTTAATTACGGCCAGATCAGCGTCGTCACCCTCGCGGGATATACGAGTGAGTTTCAGGCAACGATCTACTCGATCGTTGCAGACGACCTGCTCGATCTTCGCGTTCGAAAGGAACTCCCCTGGCCGCTGCTGCTCGTCCTTGAGGAGGCGCACACATTCGCGCCTGGTCAAGCCCATACTGACGCGGAGATCCGAGCCATCGCAACGACAAAGCAGATCGCTCAGGAGGGGAGAAAGTTCGGGGTTGGGCTGGTGCTCATCTCCCAGCGGCCGTCGCGACTAGATGAGACGACGCTATCCCAGTGCAACTCATTCGTTGTCATGCGGATGGTCAACCCAGCCGATCAGGCGTTTGTGCGACGTGTCATCGAGTCACTCGGCGAAGACGACGCTCGGATGCTGCCCGATCTCGATGTCGGTGAAGCGCTCCTTGCCGGACAGATGATCAACTTCCCCGTCCTTGTTCGAATGAAGCCTCCTGAGTCTCGTGGCGAACGCGAGGAGGACGACTCGTTCGCGACACTGGAACAAACGAGGGTCGAGCTGGAATCTCGAGGACACCGACAGAATCAACCGAGACCTCGGTGATGATCCTTCGTGTTCCGGGAGGATGATGGCGCAACACGAGGCATGAGCAACGGGGATAACCCTCAACACATGGCAAACCACTGAACCCTTCGCACACGGTCGCTTGTTATACTTCAGCAATTGCGCCCCGATGATGCGTGCGGGAGACCGGAACGGTGAGCATGGGCGCGGCAGGTTCGTCATCCTCTGGAGCCAGGTCCGGCATGCATCCAGC
>CALMXF010000165.1 GCA_937870985.1 uncultured Chloroflexota bacterium | reverse complement strand
GGGTTTTGGCGCGGAAGGAAGGACAGGCGCGGTGAGCGTCGAGGGCAGGTCGAGCTCGGGCTGACGCGGCGCGATCGGCGTCGTGGTGTCGCGGGATAGGGTCATCGTGTCGGTCATGGCCTGTCCTTTCGGGCCGGGGCTGGGGCGACGAAAATGGCCAGCAGCGAGCGGAAGCGCGCGGTGGCAACGATCAGGAACAGGACGGTCGAAACCGTTCCGACGATCGAGAGGAAGGAGTCGCGGCGAAGCGTGTCGGCGGCCGTGAAACGGTTCCCGAGATTGGCGAGCTGCGCGAAGAACCCGTCCGCGCTCATGTTGCCCAGAGCGAGGAAGAACAGGACGTAGATCCCCATCGCCGCCAGCGACGTCACCGCGAGCCACCCAGCGAAGCGCAGCGCGACGTAGCAGGCGTCCGCGAATAACCGACGCGCCGCGTGCGAGCGTAGAGAGGCCGGGCGCGACGACGGCAGAGGTTCATCCATTGGGAGGATCCTCGGCGCCGGCGCAGCTCTGTCGGTGCGGGACAGGACGAAGGCCGGGGCGTTCATTCCGCCGCCTCCAGCGCGTAGCCATGCTGCGCTTCGGGGAAGGCAACCCTCTCGATCGCCTCGTCCATGGTGAAGCCGTCTTCGATCAGCTGCTCGATCTGGCCGAAGGTTACCGGCGACGACGAATACAGCGTGGCCGAGAAGGGATCGAGGACGAGGCGGCCGACAGCGAGCGTGTCCGGCCCCTTGATCATGATGTCGGAATACTCGACCCCGTTGCGCTTCAGCGAGCGAAGCAACGATTCGGTATAGGGATCCATGTCGAACCGGTCGTGCTTCTGGAAGTCCGAGATCGTCTCAGCCTTCTGCTGCAGAATGACCGACCAGTCGGAGTTTTCGAGCGCGGCGAGCGAGCCTTCCGACTTGTAATAGTCGTTCAGCGACTGTGTGGCGGTGATGAGCGATGCGCCGTACTTCCGGCAGGTACGACTGTAGGTCTCGACGAAATCGGCCATCGAGCCGCCGCGGAGCATTTGCCACGCTTCGTCGATCAGCAAAGCCTTCGGAATCTGGCGATCGATCCGCCGCATCGTCTGCGACGAGAGGAACATGATCGCGGTCAGCACCACCGATCGCAGCTCCTCGCGGCTCGACAGGTCCGATAGCTCGAAGACCGTCATGGCGGCCGACATGTCGACCGTTGCCTCGCCGATGAAGAAGCGGCCGTATGTCCCGCGCGACGAGAACGGGAACATGGCCGTGGCGAGATCCTCGGCCTGGGGCGTCCCGATCTCGTTTAGAATGGCGATCACGCCGTCGATCGATCCGTTCCGACCGTGCTGTTCCCATTCCCTGTTCACGGCATTGTCGATCAGGCCCCGCTCGGTGTCGTTCAGGCGATCGATGTGGCGACCCATCTGGCCGATGATCGACTTGAGCATCGCCAGTGCATCGACGAGATAATCCTCGTCCTCGGCGATCATCGAGACGTCGATCATCGAGAAGGGATTGAGGCTGAAGCCGTCGCGCAGGCGAAACTCGACGAAATTGCCGCCGAGCATCTTGCCCATGTGTTCGAACGAACGTCCGTCGTCGATGACGATGACGCGAGCGCCGATGCCGGCGAGGGCCGCGCACAGCTCCTGCAGCGCGACCGACTTGCCCGAGCCCGACTTGCCGAACACCGCGACGTTGTGGTTGCCCGCCTTGTTCTCGAACGGCGACCAGAAGAACGGCTGACCGCGGCGGCCGATGAACATCAGATGCGGCATGTTGCCGCCCAGGAACTCGCCCTGCAACGGCGCGATGTTCGCCGCCGTGGTGGTGAGCATGGTGCGAAAGCGTTTCATCCGCTTCAGGTCATCATCCAGATCGTTGGCAAGGGTCATGGGCAGAATGCTCATGAATGACATCATCTGGAGAAAGCGCTCGTCGAGGAGATCCCAACCCGCCGCCTTATACATCGACTTGATCGTGCGCTCGTTTGCGTCGCCGCGCCCTTTCGGGCTCATGATGCCGACCGTGTAATAGGCCTGGACCACCTTGCGACCGAGACGCAGCTGCTGAGTCACTTCCTCCCATTCCCGGCTCTGGTCCTTGAGCTGGGGAAGCAACCGGGCCGACTTGCTGTCGGCAAGGCTTGAGGTCCGCATGAATTTGTAGCCCGCCTTCGACGACGCGGCATCCTCGTCCTGATACCGGAGGCACAGGCTCGTCACGGTCGGGCAGCCCGGACGGAGCTTGTCCGAGAACATGTCGCCGATCAGCTTCTGCGAATCCCAAGGCGCCCACCGCTTCGGGAAGTTGCGGACCGAGAAAAAGCGATAGTCGAACGTATCGGGGCGGATCTCCTCATACTCGGTATCGCCGGCAAGCGTTGTGACTGCGCGCAAGGGTTCGACCGACACGAGAATGCGGTCAGGGCCAACGACCGTTTGGGCGTCCCGACGAACACACTGATCAGCTATCGGATCGAGCTCGGAATACTCCACCTGATGATCGGACACGTCGAATGCGGGAGCGGTGAGATCGTCGATCAGCGCCATAAGTTCGATTGGCGAGAACCGCACGACCGAGATATCGATCGATTGCAGCAGCGAGGTGATGCTTTCGCGGACCGTGATCAGCTCATCGAGCGTGCCCTTGCCGAGCTTGAACGACACCGAGAGGATCACGCGGTGTTGCCGGACGTGAAAGGGTCCGTCAGCAGAGAGCGAAGTCCACGCCGCTTCTGCGAGAAACTTGGAGCGATGCTCGGCGATCTTGCGGTGAACGCCGCCGGCGGCGAAGCGCGGAAGCGCGTAGCGGGCGATTGTCTGCCCGACGCGCGGGCTCTGAAACGCGAGGATCTGGACGCGCGATGCGGGCGGCAATCCCTCGGACAAGAACTGCGCGAGGATCTCGCCGGTGCGCTCATCGGCTCCGACCAGCGGTGCGACCTCGAGCGTGAAGCCGATCGAGTTGGTCTGGTAGAATATCTCGGTCTTGCGGTCGAAACTGCGGTACGGCAGCCACTGCGCAAGCATCGGCGCGCCGTGGCCTGGCGTTCCTTCGTCCGGCGCGCGATCATCACCGAGCAGGCGGGCGATGAACCCTCGTTTGGAGGCCATGCGTCAATCCTCCACTTTGGGATTGAAGGCCGCGGGCCGGTTGACCACTCCGACCTGAGCGACCTTCGGTTCGGTTGCCCCAACGGGGGCAGGGCCGGCGCCAAC
>CALMXF010000164.1 GCA_937870985.1 uncultured Chloroflexota bacterium | reverse complement strand
GTCGAGGACGAAGATGACGCGGCCACCGGCCGGCTGGACGCGCCACGACGGGGGGCGGTCGGCAACGTCGGGGGCGAAGATACGAAAGAGGGGGTCGGCCTTGTCAGCGCCAGTGGCGAGGAAGAGGGTCAGCCGGGCTGAGTTCAGAACCGGATAGGTGAGGGTGATCCGCCACGTATCCTGCTGGGGCACCCAGTTGGCCACCACCCAACGCGCGCGCTCATCGAGCGCGGTGGTGCCGGGGAACAGCGAGGCGGTGTGGCCGTCGGCGCCGATGCCAAGAATATCGACATCGAGACGAGGAAATTCCCCGTCCGGCAGATCCCCGAAGACACCCCGAAGCTCGGCCTCGTATTGGGATGCCGCCTCATGCGGATCGAGCTCGCCGTGCATGCGGTGGATGTTCTCCTCGGGAATGGCGACGCGCGACAGGAGTGTCTCGCGAGCCATGCCGTAGTTGCTCTGCGGATCGTCTGGTGGAACCGTGCGTTCGTCGCCCCAGAAGACGTGAACGCGCGACCAGTCGATTCCCGGTATTCCTGCGAGCACCTCGTGCATCCCGCGCGGGGTTGAGCCGCCGGAGAGCGACAGTGAACATGGCCGGTCGCGCTCGGCAGCCCGTACTGCGTCCGCGACGATGTGCGCAGCTGCCTCCTGGGCCTGTGCGACGGTCCTGAAGATCTGTGCTTCTGGCCGAGCCTCAGGATTTCTGATCATGCGCGCTCCCTAGCAGCGAGACAGCCGAGACAACCGTCGAGAGAGCCTGGTGATAGTGCTCGTCATGGGACTGAACGAGGAGCTCCTGCCCGATAAGATCGCTGAGGTGCAGCCGGGGCAAGCGATCGACGCGGTCCTGCCGGGGGATGCCGGCCCATTCGACCGACGTGACGACCAGATTCTGCGCTCGTCCTCGGATGCTGATCCGGGCATTATGTTCGCCCTGGCGAGCAAGGATTCGGACAGAACGAACGCCGACGCCCGTGCTTGCCTGCCGATGGAGTCGAATATCGATATCGCCACCGGCTGCACTCTGCGCCTGGAACGTGAGCGACGTGCCGTCGGCATCGGCAGACGCGAGGTTCCAGCCCAACCGTGAGGCGAGCCAGCCGAGGATCAGAAGCGCCTGAGCTTCGGCGCTCGGATCGTAGGACAGATCAACCGACTCGATCGCGTGCAACAGACCGATCGTTTCGGGGTGGTCGAACGCCTGGGCGATCGCCTCGCGCCAGCGCGTCACCCGCGCCCAGGCGAGATCGGTCCCAGTGCAGCCTGATTCGCCTTCGTAGAGAAAGCGCTCGAATCCGGAGAAGGCGTCCCGCGCGGAGTCGAAGCGCGCAGTGTCGATGATCACCCGGTCGACAACCGGCGTCAGCCGTCTGAACTCGGGTGAGCTGAAATCAACCTGACCGACCCACCACATGAACGAGGGGACATCGTAGAGCTCGAGCGGCGCGATCATGCTCGGCACGGCGCTAAGCCGCTCGGGGGGTGTATGGATTTCGATCACCTCGTAGCAGGCGGTTCGCCCCGTGCCATGGAGCCGGCAGTGGCCAGACACGCTGGCATCGAACGGTGACCCGGCCGGGTGGATCTCGACAACGATGACCCGGGATGGGAGCTGCTCGATCAGCTCGTGAAGCGTCTCGTGGGCCATGCGGATCTCGGACTCGCCACTGGCGATGATGATGAGCGTCAGGATGCTGGTTCGTAGCGGGATCTGACCGGTCTCCTGTTCGACCTCAGCGGAGATATCGCCCCAGAGGCGCGACATCTCGCCAACGATCTGGTCGACGGTGACCTCGCGTTCGGCGCCCGCGCGGACGTCGATCCGGTGTGCATGTGCGGTGCTCATGGCTTTACGGTTGCCGCCACTTGCGACCCTCCATCGTGAGGAACTTCTCTGCCTCGTCCGGCCCCCACGTCCCGGCCTCGTAGGTGGCGATTTCGGTTGCGCCCATCTTGTCCCAGCCATCGCGGATCTGCGTCACGACATTCCAGGCTGCCGCAACCTCGTCACGTCGAGTGAAGAGCGTGCCATCGCCGAGCATTGCGTCCAGCAGCAGGCGCTCGTAGGCGTCGGGCGACTGGACGTTGAACGCGGCCCCGTAGTCGAAGCCCATATGGACCGATCGCAGATTCATCATCGGACCGGGAACCTTGACGCCGAAGGTCAGCGCGATCCCCTCGTTTGGCTGAATCCCGAGGGCCAGGACATTCGGCTCCAGCTCGTCGGCGACGTTGGCGCTGAAGAGCAGATGCGGAGCGCGCTTGAACTGGATGGCGATCTCGCTCACGCGGCGAGGCATGCGCTTGCCAGTGCGCAGGTAGAACGGAACGCCAGCCCACCGCCAGTTGTCGATGAACAGCTTCAGCGCGACGTACGTTTCCGTCTGGGAATCCGACGCGACCTTCTGCTCGTCTCGATATCCGGGAACAGCCTCACCGTCGGTGTATCCCGCGGTGTACTGGCCACGGACGGTGAAGCGACGAACGAGGTCGGGGTTGATCGGCCGGACGGCGTGCAGCACCTTGACCTTTTCGTCGCGAACCGGGTCGGCGGTCAGCGCGACGGGCGGCTCCATCGCGACGAGCGTCAGAAGCTGCATCAGATGGTTCTGAACCATATCGCGGAGCGCGCCGGTTTCGTCGTAGTAGCCGCCGCGTCCCTCGATGCCGATCGATTCAGCGACCGTGATCTGGACGTGGTCAACGTACTGGCGGTTCCAGATCGGCTCGAACACACCGTTCGAGAAGCGGAACGCGATGATGTTCTGCACCGTTTCTTTGCCGAGGTAGTGGTCGATGCGGTAGACATCGCGTTCGTTGAAGACGTGGTTGACGACCTGGTTAAGGTGCTCGGCGGAATCAAGATCATGCCCAAACGGCTTCTCGACGATGATGCGCCGCCACGAGGTGGCCGACCCCTGGTTGAGGTCATGCTGGCCGATCATCTCGATGATGCCGTCGTAAAAGTCCGGCGGCGTCGCGAGGTAGAACATACGGTTGCCAAGCGTGCCGCGCTGGCCATCGATCTCGGTCAGCCGGCTCGCTAACGGGCCGTAGGCGTCCGACTGGGTGAAGTCGCCGGTGACATAGAACAGCCCCTGGCTGAATGATTCCCAGACCGCTTCATCGACCGGTGTGCGGCGCGAGAACTCATCGACTGCCTCGCGCATCTTCTTGCGAAACGACTCATCATCGTCTTCGTGGCGGGCAAAGCCGACGACGGTGAAGCCCACCGGCAAGAACCGCTCCAGGGCGAGATTGTAGAGCGCCGGAATCAGCTTGCGCCGGGTAAGGTCTCCGGATGCGCCGAAGATAACCATGATGCATGGGGCCGGCACGCGTTCAATCAGCAGGCCCTCGCGGAGCGGGTTGACCTGCGGCTTGGCTAGTTGGGAGACGACAGTGCTGACGTTGGACATACCCGGTCCTCACACGTAGCTATCGGGAGGCAGAGACCTCCCGAATTCGCTGGCTTATTGGGGTGTTGGCCCGCTCTCCTCGACGACAGCATGACCACCGAACTGGTGACGGAGCGCGGCGATGACCTTGTTCGAGAAGAGGTCCTCCTGGCGTGAGGCGAAGCGTGTCGCCAACGCAAGGTAGATCGTCGGCGCAGCGACGTCGAGGTCGATCGACTCGAAGACCGTCCAGCGCCCCTCTCCGGAATCCTGCACATACCCGCGAATCGACTCCAGATGAGCATCCTCGGCAAACGCACGCTCGGCGAGCTCGAGAAGCCAGGAGCGAATAACCGAGCCATGGTTCCAGAGATCCGCAATCGCGCGCAGGTCAAGGTCGTATCGCGAACGCTCAAGTATTTCGAAGCCCTCGGCATAGGCCTGCAACATCGCGTACTCGATGCCGTTGTGAATCATCTTGACATAATGGCCTGATCCACTCGGGCCGACGTGAAGGTAGCCGTCCTTCGGGGCAAGCGACTTGATGGCGGGCTCGATGATAGCGAACCCTTCGGGCGAGCCACCGACCATCAGGCAGTAGCCGACCTGCAAGCCCCAGATGCCGCCGCTGGTGCCGGCGTCCATGTAGTGGATGCCATGGGCGGTGACGCGGTCGTGACGCGCGATCGAGTCGGTGAATCGGGAGTTGCCACCATCGATCAGGACATCGCCCGGACTCATCAGGGGGATGAGCTGGTCGATATAGTCGTCGACAGGTTGGCCGGCCGGGACCATCAGCCAGATCGCGCGAGGGGCGGCAAGCTTCCCGATGATCTCCTCAAGGGAATAGGCAGGATCTGCGCCTTCGGTGGCGAGCTCGTCGATCGGTTCGCGACTGCGATTGTGGACGACAACACGATGACCGTCCTGAATCAGGCGTCGCGTCATGTTCCCGCCCATGCGGCCAAGCCCGATGATGGCGATATCCATGGTTCCTCCTTAACACCCGTTCCGGATGCGCGTCGTGTCGATCAGTCGTCGGCTGGCGTTGGCTGGCTCCGCGCGCCGGCCGCGATCGCCTGAACTCCGGCGCGAACATCTGTCCCCAGCCCGACCAGCACGAGCGGCAGGCCATGTTTCGCAAGCGTCGCTGCATCGCCAGCAGACTGCGCGGCGAACAGCTCGCCGAACGAATAGTTTGCGCCAGGAATCGGGAGATCGTGTTCCGGCGTGCCGACGAGCAGCAGGAACGTCCCGTCCGCAGGCCCACCCTTGTGGAGCTGGCCGGTTGAGTGCAGATAGCGCGGGCCGATACCGAGGGTGACGGCCCGGCCGGTCTGACGCCAGAGATCGGTCCGTAGCTGCGCCAACGCGGCCCGCACGTCGTCGGTTGCGTCGACGTAGGCGAGGATAGCGATATATCCGTCGGGCGACGCCAGCTCGGCAGCTCTGGAGGCGGCGCTGGCGGCATCGGTTGTAGCCGGACGTGGGGCATCGTCTCCCTTCAGCACCGCGTTGGTCGCGTCTTTGGCTTCCTGAACGTTCGGCTCATCGAACGGGTTGATCCCAAGGATGAATCCCGCAACGGCCGTCGCGATCTCCCAGCGGACGAACTCCGCGCCGAGCGCGAGCGGGCCATCGACATCGATGGTGACGACCGGTTGGCCGGCCTCGCGCAGGCTCTCGGCGAGCGTCGCAGCGTCGCCGTCATCGCCGGAGCTGAAGTGAACGAAGAGCCGGTCATCGCCATAATCGGAGGCATCGTCGAGCGATTCGGCGATCACTGGCAGGATGCCCGTGCCGTGCTTGCCGGTGCTCTCGGCGATGAGCTGCTCCAGCCAGTCGGCGAACGGCGCCCAGGCAGGATCGGCGATGAGGGTCAGCTTGTCACGACCAGCCTGCCGGGCAGCGCCAAGCACCGCGCCGAGCCAGACTCCAGGATGCTGAGCATCGTGGATCGGCAACATGTCGGCGGCACGATCGAGCAAGCCGGCCACGTCTCCTCCGAGAACAGCCAGAGGCACGAGGCCGAAGTACGAGAGAGCGGAATAGCGCCCGCCGATATCGGACGGGTTCGCAAACAGCTTCCAGAACCCCTTCTCGCCGGCCTCTTTCCCGAGCGGTGTGCCGGGGTCGGTGATCGCGACGAAGCGCGACCCGTCGCCACCCGAACGCTCGAAGAAGAAGCGATACAGCGACATCGTCTCGACGGTGGTGCCGGACTTGGTGGAGACAATGTAGAGGGTGTCGTCGCCCAGCTTGCTCGCCACGCGGGAGATCGTGTCGGGGTTTGTCGTATCGAGGACGTGCAGGTCGGGTGCGCCGTCGACTGTCTCGAACATTCGCGAGAACACGTCTGGCGCCAGCGACGAACCACCCATCCCGAGCAACACGGCGTGCTTGAAGCGTCGCTCACGCGTTTCGGCAGCCAGGCCGGCCAGGTCGCCGGCCCTCGCCTGAGTGCGCATCGTCTGGACAACCGGCAGCCAGCCCAGCCGCGTCGACGTCGACGCCAGAACCTTCTCGTCGGTCCCCCAGAGGGTCGCGTCACGTTGCTGTAGTCGGGCCGGGACGTTGTCGGCCGAGAGCTTCCCGAGCGTGGCATCGACAGCGCCGGCAAGCTGACCGATCTCCGACTGGCGCTGGCTGGCGATGTTTGTCGCGAACGCGTTGCGCTTTGCGTCGAGATGGTCGAGAAGATCGACGAACGATCTGGAGAAGGAGGCGACCCCGTCGCGGACAAGCGTGTCGGTGATGTCGTCGTAGGAGACGCCGAGCGACTCAAAGCGACGGAAGACGTCGTCGGCCGCGTCCAGCCCGGTGTCCACCGTTCGCCGCAGATGGCCGTGGTCCCCGAACGCTTCGATCGATGCCGGCGCGAGTGTCTGGACAGTGTCGGGGCCGATCAGCTCATCGACGTAGAGAGTGTCGGAGTAGGCAGGATTCTTGGTGCTGGTGCTGGCCCAGAGCGGGCGCTGTACCCGGGCGCCCTGAGCCGCGAGCTTCGCGAACCGCTCGGAACCGAAAATCTCCTGGAAGGCAGCATAGGCAACCTTAGCGTTGGCGACTGCCAGTGTGCCCAGGAGGCTCTTCGCCTCTCCAGCCCGATGGCTCTCCGGCTCGGCGTCGATAATCTGCTGCAGCCGCTTGTCCGCCTCGGTGTCTACCCGGCTGACGAAGAACGACGCGACCGAGTGGATGTCAGAGATCGGCTTCCCTTCTTCCAGACGACGCTCGAGCGCTCGGAGATATGCCTCAGCAACCTTGCGGTAGGCGTCGAGCGAGAAGAGGAGGGTGATGTTGATATTGATACCCTCGTAGATCATCTCCTCGATCGCCGGCAGCCCCTCGTCGGTGCCAGGAATCTTGATCATGACATTCGGCCGGTCGACCGCGGCGTAGAGTCGGCGGACATCGGCAATCGTCTCGTTTGTGTCATGCGCAAGCGAAGGCGCCACCTCAAGCGAGACGAATCCATCGGCGGACTTGTCGTCGTGTCGGTCGTAGACCGGGCGGAAGATGTCGGTCGCCATCTGGATATCACGGATGACGATCGCGTCGTACATCTCGTTCGTCGTCCGGCCGGCGCGAGCAAGGCGAAGAATCTGGTCGTCGTACAGATCGGAGCCCGAGATCGCCTTGTCGAAAATCGTCGGGTTCGATGTGACCCCAACGACACCCTTCTGATCGATGAGATCCTGCAGCCCGCCGTCCTCGATCAGATCGCGGCTGAGGTTGTCGTACCAGACACTCTGCCCATAATCGCTAAGCTGTTGCAACGGGTTTCTGGCCATGTAGCTCTCCCTGTTTATCCGGCACCGACTCGTGCTCTATCTTCAATGCCCAACCGCTCGGGCCGGGCGTATGCGCGGTCAGCGAGACATGTCGCACTACTTCATCGCGACTCGCGTGCCATGGGCTGGCGATCCCATCTCGCGACTGTACAGGCGCGCTTGCCGCTCGCGAAGCTCCCGATACTGCTGGTGGGCCTCCGGCCGGGGGCGCACGACCGTCCCACCGGGGTCGAGGGTCGTCAGTGCGTCCTGTTCATCGAGGACATCACGCCAGGCGAGCAACGCCGCGCCACGCAGCGACGACTCGCCAATGGACGACACCAGCAGTGGGACGCCGAGGACATCAGCCATTATCTGCTGCCAGGCCGGCGAGGCCAGCAATGCCCCGCCCGTTGCCACAATCTGCTCCCCACCGACGGATAGCGCATCGTAGACCGCCGCGAACCGGTAGGCGATCGCTTCGAGGCACGCATGAAGGATGTCCTCCGCAGTCGTGTGCAACTGCATCCCGGCGATCGTGGCAGTCGCGTCGCCAGCCCAGCCGGGCGAGCGCTCGCCTGACCAGAACGGCAGGACCGTCAATCCGTGTTCCCCTGGCCGACGTTTGCGGAGCGCGATCTCGCAGTCCTCGGCACTCGGCAAACGCAACGTGTCGCTCAGCCATGCGCGGATGTTCCCGCCCTCGCTGAGCGCGCCACCGGTGACGGTGTGACGGCGATCGAGAAGGTAGCGCCAAAGGCCATCGGGCGTCGGTTCGACGGGCTCTCCCGGTTGGCAGCGGCGCATC
>CALMXF010000163.1 GCA_937870985.1 uncultured Chloroflexota bacterium | reverse complement strand
GAAGATCTACCTGTCAGTGGACATCGAGGGCTGCGCCGGGATCGTCGCCCGCGAGCAGGGGAGCATCACCGGGGGCGCGGAGTACGAGCTGGGGCGGAGGCTGATGACAGCCGAAGCAAACGCTGCGATCGAGGGCGCGCTTGAGGCCGGCGCAACCGAAATCGTCGTCAACGACAGCCACGCGCTTATGCGCAATCTGCTGCCGTTGGAGATGCATCCCAGCGCGCGGCTCATTCAGGGACGGGTGAAGCATCTCTTCATGGTCGAGGGATTGGACGAGACGTTCGACGCGGTCTTTCTCGTTGGCTACCATGCGGCAGCCGGCGTCCGCGATGGCGTTCTCAACCACGCGTTCCACCCCTACGAGCTGCGGTACAACGGCCAGGTGTTCAGCGAGACTGGCCTGACCGCGTCGGTCGCCGGATATTACGGGGTCCCCATCGCCCTGATCACCGGGGACGACGCGGCGATTCGCGACGCCGAAGCGCTGCTCGGCCCACACGTCGGGGTGTCGGTCAAACGAGGCATCTCCCGATTGGCCGGCGACTCGGTGCACCCCGAGGAGGCGCGGCGGCTGATTCGGGCCGGCGCAAAGGAGGCGGTCGAACGCCTCAAGGACGGCGCATTCAAGCCGCTCAAGGTCGCTACCCCGGTCGAGATCGAGATCGACTTCTACTACTCGCCGGAGGCAGACGTATCAGCGCTGATCCCGACCGTTGAGCGCACCGGTGATCGCACCGTCCGCTTCACCTCGCCAGATGCGCTCCGCGCGTACCGAACGTTCCTGGCGTCGTATTACCTGGCGCGAAGCGTGTCGTAACGCCCGTTTTCCTGCCGCTGGTAGAGACCAGACCGAGGACTCGGGTGATGGCGATTGGCCCACGATATGGCCAGTATTGACACAATCGCCCACTCGCAGTACGATGCGTCGTGCATTCGGCAATGGCATCGGAGTTGGCGGCGGTGGAATGACCCTGGCTGGAACGGCCACGGACGCGTACTCTCTGGACGAGCTGGATCTGCGAATCCTTGGCGCGTTGCAGGACGACGGGCGCAAGCCGGTCGCCGAGATTGCGCGCGAGCTGGATGTCCCCAAGTCCACGATTCAGCGCCGACTCGACGCGTTGATCCGTGAGCAGGTGGTTCGATTCGCGGCCTACGCTGACTCGGAGCGGCTGGGCCTGAACATCCACGTTCATCTCAACCTGCGGGTCGAGCTAGCCAGCTACCAGTCGGTGATCGATGCTGTCGGGCAACTCGTCGAGGTGCGCTGGCTGGCCGTGACAACCGGGCCGTACGATCTGGTCGCCGAGGCCTACTTCGTCTCCTCGACGCATCTGCACGAATTCATCCGCGATCGGTTGGCGACGATCCCCGGCATCACCGGTGTCGAGACATCAGTGATTCTCAAAGT
Source organism: uncultured Chloroflexota bacterium (assembly GCA_937870985.1). GTDB lineage: Bacteria > Chloroflexota > Chloroflexia > Thermomicrobiales > CFX8 > JAMLIA01. Next base: position 4,768 of record CALMXF010000163.1, on the reverse strand, counting down.
CGAGAAGCTGGCGTTCCACTGGGATGCGTTGCTCCGAGAGGCCCGTCGTCATGCCGGGCCACACGTGCGGATGGTTGCTCCCGCCCGGGTGCTGGAGAGTGGCGCCGACGAGGACGGGGAGAGGCGGTGAAGAAGGACGACGCGCTGTGTCGGAACGGCGCGTCCGACATTGAACCCGTTGGCCCCGCGAATCGATGATCTGAACCACGATGGGAAAGGACTACCTAGTGAACGAGCGATGGATCGACGCGCTGACTGCCCACCTACAGGCCGGCCACCTGAGCCGGCGCGACTTCGTCAAGCGAGCCACTGTGCTCGGTCTGAGCGCACCGGCGATATCCGCGATTCTGGTTGCTTGCGGTGGTAGCAGCGAGAAAGCGACATCGACGACTGCGCCATCGACAGGTGGCACGAGCGCAACTCCCACCAGCGGTGGCGTCACGATCAACCAGAACGTTACTCCGACGGCCGCGTCCGGCTCGGGCAGCGCGGTCGCTGCGTTGTCGCCGACTGCCGCGGCTCCGACCGGCGCCGCCGGTGGCGCGGTGAAGTTTTCTCGTCAGGTTGATGCGGAGAACCTTGACCCAGTCATTCAGGACGGCAACATCAACATCTGGGTCTTCATGAGTATCTACGACCAGCTCATCCGGGTTGACGAGAAGGGCATCGACCTGCTGCCGGGTCTGGCCACCGACTGGTCGGTCTCCGCCGATAATCTGACGTACACCTTTAATATCCGCGAAGGGGTCAAGTATTCGGACGGCAGCGACCTGAAGATGGAAGACATCACCTGGTCGATCGAACGCGCCCGCGACACCAAGGAAAGCCCCTGGAACTTCACCCTCGTCCAGGTCAAGGATGTCCAGGCGCCGGATGACAAGACGATCGTGATTACGCTCAATCAGCCGTGGTCACCGTTCCTGTCCGATATCTCGATGTTCAACTCGAGCATCGTATCGAAGGCGTTCGCCGACAAGGTCGGTGTCGCCGCGCTCGTAGACCAGTGCATGGGAACCGGCCCCTTCGCCCTCAAGGACTGGAAGAAGGCCGAGGCGATGACGCTGGTGAAGAACGCGCACTACTGGGAAACCGGGTTGCCGTTGCTCGACCAGATCACGCTCACCGTCGTGCCGGATGTCAATGCTCAGATCCTTCAGCTGCAAGGCGGCGAAGTGGACGGCGTCATCGGCCAGGGGGACGTGCCGTTCAACCGGATCGCGGATCTTGAGAAGGACCCCAAACTACAGGTCATCAAGTCACTCTCGACCTACAACAACTTCATGGTCCTGCAGACCCAGCACACGCCCCTGGATGACGTGGATGTCCGCCAGGCGCTGAACTACGCGACGGACAAGCAGGCGATCATCAAGACGATCCTCTTCGGCGTTGCCGAGGAGTCCAACTCGTTCATGCCCAACGGCTCACTGTTCTGGAACGCAGACCAGGTCGCGTATCCATTCGATCTCGACAAGGCCAAAGAGGCCATTGGGAAGTCGAAGAGCCCGAACGGATTCGATATCGAGATTCAGACTCGCTCCGGCAACGATCAGCAGTCGGCGATCGCGACGGTGATCAAGGATATGTGGTCGAAGATCAACGTCAACGTGACCATCTCCCCGCTCGAAGCAACCGTCCAGCGCCAGAACTACCGCGACGAGAAGTTCGCGATCCAGATCACTGGCTGGACCAACGACATCATTGACCCCGACGAGATCGTCTCGTACGCGATTCTTCCCGAATCGACGAATAACTATCACACCGGCTGGATAGACCAGCATGCTATCGACCTGGCCAACCAGGGGCGCACCGAGCACGACCCCGACAAGCGCCGCGCGATCTACTACGAGATCCAGCAGATCCATCGCGACGCTGCGCCGTGGGTGTATCTCTATGTCGTGCCATACGTGGATGCGCTCTCGAAGAAGGTTCAGGGCTTCTTCCACCACCCGATGGGTCAGTTCGACTTCCGCAAGACGTCGATCGAGAGTTAGCTTCCGATTGACGATGCTCCCGGGGGTGGCAGACGCCGCCACCCCCACATACCCAGCGTGATAGCGTATCGGAGGCCTGCTGGTGGGTCGTGGACAGTACATTCTGCGTCGGCTCGTGCAGATGATCCCGGTCCTGCTGGGTATCACCGTGATCGTGTTTTTTCTGATCCGGGCAATCCCTGGCGATCCGGCGATTGCGATGTTAGGCGAGCGCGCGACCGAGCCGGCCCTCGAGCGGATGCGCCATGCGATGGGCCTTGATAAGCCACTCTACGTCCAGTACGCCTACTTTATGCGCGACCTGGCGAAGCTCGACCTCGGTAAGTCCACGCGCTATGGCGTGCCAGTCACAGAGATCCTCTTTACCCGGCTACGGGTGTCGCTGTTCGTCGTTGTGTACACAACGGTTCTGACGACGCTGCTCTCACTGCCGCTCGGTATTCTTGCGGCACTGAAGAAGGACAGCCTGTTCGACAACATCGTCCGGTCGGCGATGATGGTCACGCTGGTGATGCCGTCGTTCTGGGTCGGGATCATGTTCATCATCCTCTTCAGCGTGAAGCTGGGGATTTTCCCTGTCTCCGGCTATGGCACGGGCTTTCTTGGCCACCTGCATCATCTGTTTTTACCGTCACTGACCATCTCGCTAACGATTGCGCCGATCCTGATCCGGGCGCTTCGCAACAGCATCCTTGAGGTGATGAACCAGGACTACGTCAAGACCGCGCGCGCCAAGGGGCTGGCGGAACAGAGCGTGATGACAGTCCACGTTCTGCGCAATGCGCTGATCCCCGCGGTAACGCTGCTAGGCATCAGCATCGGCGGGCTGATGGGCGGCACCGTCATCACCGAAAAGGTGTTCGCCCTGCCAGGCGCAGGGGCGCTATTGATCGACTCCATCACGGCCCGGGACTATGCGATGCTCCAGGCCGGCACGTTGGTCTTCGCCTGTCTTGTCATTCTGGTGAACCTGGCGACCGACATTATCTACTCGTTCCTTGACCCGCGAGTCCGGTTCTGACCGGTGCTCGAGATGGCAGCAGGAAACGTAGAGCGACCGTGACGAGAGACCAAGAGGCAATGACCGTCGATACCTCCCAGACCATGTCGTTGGCCGGCTCGGAGCACGGGGTTCGCAAACCCCGCAGCGCCTGGGATCGAGCACGCCGCAACCGGAACCTGATGCTCGGGTTGGGGTTGTTTGCCCTGCTCGTCCTGATCGCGATCGCCGCGCCGTTGCTGGCGCCATTCGATCCGTTTGCGCTGGACTACGGAAATACGTTGCAACCACCGAGCCTCGCACACCTGTTCGGCACCGACCATCTCGGGCGCGATATCTTCTCCCGGGTTCTCTTCGGAGCGCGGATCGACCTGCGGGTCGGGATCATCAGCGTGATCTCACCGTTCATCATCGGCATGGTGCTCGGGTCGCTCGCCGGTTTCTACGGTGGCTGGGCCGACACCTACATTATGCGGTTGGTCGACGTCGTCCAGGCGTTCCCATTTCTGATCCTGGTCATCGCGATCGTCGCAGTTCGTGGGCCCGGCCTCCAGAACATGTACATCGCCGTCGCGCTCGTCGCCTGGATCGTGTACGCACGACTGGTGCGCGGAGAGATCCTGGTTGAGAAAAACAAAGAATATGTCCATGCCGCGCGGGCAATCGGATCGACCGATTGGCGCATCATGCGCCGTCATCTGTTGCCTAATGTCATTACGACGTCTGTTGTCTATGCGATGGCCGACATCGCCCTGTATATCCTGCTGGCGGCGGCGCTGTCGTTCCTTGGTCTTGGCGCAAAACCGCCGACCCCGGAGTGGGGTGTCATGATCACCGAAGGACGACAGTACATCACGACCGCGTGGTGGATCAGTGCCTTGCCGGGCCTTGCGATTGTCTTGACAGGCATCATCCTCAGCCTGATTGGCGATGGCCTGGCGGACTTCCTCCGGCCGGAACGGCGGTAGATCTCGGTTCGGGGGACGCAGGGTCATTGCTCCGCGTTCGCCACCGCCGACCGGGATTCAGGTGACAAGAGCAGTCGAGAGGGGCGAACTCCGTGTTCGCTCATGGCATGGAAGGAGCGAGCATCGTGGGACGGCTTCAGGACAAGGTTGCGATCGTGACCGGCGCGGCGTCCGGGATTGGCCGGGCGATCGCCCGGCGCTACGCCGTAGAAGGCGCGAGCGTCGTAATCGCGGATATCAATGTGGGCGGTGGCGAGGAGACGGCGCGGATGATCCGCGACGGGGGCGCCACTGCGATCTTCATCGAATGCAATGTCGGTGACCACGACGCGGCTCGAACGATGGTCGAGCGAGCCGCCAGCGAGGCAGGCCGGCTCGACATCCTGGTTAACGTTGCGGGAGTGGGTGGCACAGGGAAGCGGGTTGAGGATATCGAGCCCGATGACTTCCGCCGCGTCATCGACATCAACCTGATGGGCCCGTACTACACCTCGAAGTATGCGATTCCGCACATGCGGGCCGTCGGAGGTGGCGCGATCATCCACATCTCGTCCGTCTACGGCATCATTGCCGCGCCGAATGTCGCTCCATACGCAGCGTCCAAGGGCGGGCTCATCATGCTTACCAAACAGATGGCCGTGGATTACGCCCGCGAGAATATTCGGGTGAACGCGATCTGCCCCGGTTACGTTGATACTGACCTGGGCGGGCGTCGGGCGCGGATGTCACCGGAGGCCGCTGCCACGGCACATGCCGCCCGCGAGGCGAAGGCAGCGATGCAGCCGATCGGGCGTCAGGCTCAGCCAGAC
>CALMXF010000162.1 GCA_937870985.1 uncultured Chloroflexota bacterium | reverse complement strand
CTGCCGCCGCTCGATCGCGCCCGCGAACTATCGGCGCGGTAGAAGCGATCGAAGGCGCGAGCGGCCGCGTCGGACGTCATCCCCGGCCCATCGTCAGCTACTGACAGGACAACATCATCGCCCGTGCTGGCGACGCTGACGCGGACGGCAACTCCGGGGCCGATGTGTTGGCGCGCGTTCGATAGCAAGTTATCGATTACCTGACGCAGTTGATCGGCATCGCCCAGGACCCAGACACTCGCCTCCCGGTCGAATGAGATCGAGCGATCCGGCTCGACGGCCCGCGCGGCGGCGACCGCTTCGGCTGCGAGGAGGCCGAGATCGAGCTCCGCCCGATCTGGCTCGCGACCCTGATCCAGTCGGGCCAGCAGTAGCAGGTCATCGACCAGCGTGCCCATCCGGACACCCTCGGACTCGATCCGCGACATCACACGTTCGATTCCGGCTGGCGTCGTCGCGGCGCCGCTCCGATACAGTTCGGCATACCCGAGGATCGAGGTTAGTGGCGTTTTCAGCTCGTGCGAGGCGTCTGCGACGAACTGGCGGAGCTGCTGCTCGGAAGCCTCCTTCGCAGCAAACGACGACTCGATCTGCGCGAGCATCCGATTCAGCGCCAGTCCGAGCTGCCCTACCTCGGTCGCATCGTCCTCATGCTCGATCCGATGCGCCAGATCTCCGGCCGCGATCTGGCCGGCGCTGGCAATCATGTCGTCGATCGGCTGCAAACCGCGTCGAATGACGAGCCAGACAACAATGAGCAACAGAGCGAGGATCACCAGGCTGCGGACTGTGATCCCGACGAGCAGGCTTCGCGTCGTTGCATCGACATCATCCATTGGCGCGGCGACCGCGAGGAAGCCCGTGCCGGGGGCGCTTCGCAGCAGAACGCGATAGCGCAACGACGAGTCATCGACCGCTCGTGCAGTGAAGATCCTTCCGGTCCGCCGCGTAAGTTGGGCCGGGGTCATTCCGCCGAGATCGGGGAGCGGATCGGGGTGGTCCGGGTAGCCACTCGGCCAGCTGTTGAGGACTGTCCCATTCACATCGACGAGCAGCATCGCGGTCGCCTGGCGACCCCCTTCGCGGTCGAGCGCTCCCACACGTGGGCGGAGCGGCCGAACCGGACTGCTGACGAGCGACTGGTCGATTCGTCGGATCATGCCGGCCCGCGTGCGATTCACCGTCAGGAAGCCGCTGGCAAGGAACCCAACCAACACCAGAGCAGAGATCGCAAGGAGGAGCCGCGTCTTGATCGACACAGGTGATCAATCCGGCTCAAGCCGAAGCGAATAGCCGAAACCACGAACTGTCTGTATCAGCTTGGGCTCGCAGTCGTCGACCTTCTTGCGGAGATAGCTGATGTAGGTCTCGACGACGTTGGCGTCGCCATAGAAGTCATATTGCCAGACGTTGGCGAGAATCTGGTCTTTCGACAGCACGCGGCCGGCGTTGATCAGCAGGTAGCGCAGCAGACGAAACTCGGTCGGCGAGAGCCGCACGAGCTGGCCGGCGCGCCAGACGCGGTGACCGTCTTCATCGAGCTCGAGATCGGCGTAGCGGTGGTACCGGGCTGGCGGCGTCTCGCGGGTATCGAAGCGCCGGATAATGGCTCGAATGCGGGCAACGAGCTCCTCCAGGCTGAAGGGCTTCGTCAGGTAGTCGTCTCCACCGACGGTGAACCCGCGCATCTTGCTCTCATGCTCATCGCGGGCGGTCAGGAAGATAAGCGGAACCCGATCTCCGCCGTCGCGAAGCCGCCGGGCAACCTCGAACCCGTCAAGATCCGGCAACATGATATCGAGAACAATCAGCGTCGGATCCCAGGCGGAGGACTCCAGCAGCGCGGCGCGGCCCGTCGACGCCGTCCGGACGTCGTAACCGACGAAGCGCAATGCGGTCGAGATCAGCTCGGTGATGGCTGGCTCATCATCGACGACGAGAATGCGATTCGCGCCGGCCGCCGCCACATCATCCGGCGCTCGCTCGGCCCATCCCTGCATGCTCATCGTTGCGCATCCTCTCCAGTCCTCGGTCTCATTAGAACACCGATTGCTGAGAGCTTCCTGTGAATCTCGCCGAAAGAGGCTGACGCGGAATCCCCATCGGTTTCCCAGCCAACTCCAAGGATCGCCCCTCACAATCATAGACACGGTGGTCGCGACGGGCGTGCCACCCCGCTATTGTGTGGGCCACGTAGCCCGCAGCGCAGAAACGAAGTAACGAAGGAGCACGCGCATGAGCGAGCAGTTTCCTGATACGCCTTCCCGAACGACCGGCGGTAGTTCCTGGCGACGCGGCAAGCGCCGCTGGGCCGCGATCATCACCCTCGCCCTCGTGATCGGCGCGCTGGTCATCGGTGGGACGGTTGCAGCAGAGTCCGGTTCGTCGACGACCGGGAGCGGCGGGCTGAAGGACACGTTCCTGACGCACCTCGCCGATAACCTCGGCATCGGCCGCGACAAGCTGGATCAGGCGATGATCTCGGCCGGCGACCAGACGGTTGACGACGCTGTCACCAGCGGCAAGCTGACCCAGCAGCAGGGCGACGCGATGAAGAAGCGCATCGCAAACGGTGACTTCTTCTCATTCGGCCGGCATCACGGGCGGTTCGGTCGCGGGATGTTCGGCCACGGCGACGGGATGGCGACAATCGCGAGCACGCTCGGGATCTCAACCGACGATCTCAAGGCCGAGCTGAAGTCCGGCTCGACGCTGGAGCAGGTCATCACCGCGCATGGCAGCACTGTCCAGACCGTGGTTGATGCGCTGGTCGCCCAGACAAAGACCAACCTGACCCAGGCCGTCACCAATGGCAAGCTGACCCAGGAGCAGGCGGACAAGATCCTCAACGAGTTGCCGAGTCGATTGACAGAGATGATCCAGAATGGCTTCTCGGGCAAGAACATGCCGTTCGACGGCAACCACCACGGAAACCCGAACGACACCACGCCAGAAGCCACCCCAACTGTCTGATCGCCTCCGAAGTTGTTCAGCGGGGTCGAGTTTCGGCCCCTCTGTGCTTCTCGCTACCTGACCATTTGGACAGGTGACGATATGTCCGTTATGACGGTGTGACATATTCGGGATCGGGATATCCTCCGTCATGGTCGGAGAAGCGATGCTTCCACCGGCCCTCAGAATCGAATATCCCACCATCCCCACCACCTGACGAAAGCCGGTGCGAGTTATCCGCCGGCTTTCGTCTTGTCCGGCATATTCCGTTCAGTCTCGATCGAGCGCCGCCAGAATCGGGCGAAACTGCTCGATACCTTCTGCGTTGGTGACCCGGGAGGCGATCTGGATGTGTGAGATGCCTTCGCGAGCAAAACTACGGAACGCGTCGGCGATCTCCTCGGGCGTGCCGGCCAGCGGGCCGGTTCTTGACGGCACTGCCGACGGGCGCGGATCAACCATGACGGTCGCCGTCCGGGTCAGCGTGGCCGGGTCACGACCAATCTGACGGCAGGCGGCGTCGATCCGCTCACGCAGTGGCGGGATCGCATCCGGATGGTTCTGCCCACGGACAAGCCAACCGTTCCATGCGTCGGCATGTTCGGCGGTCAACCGTAGCATTCGCTCGCCGCCGGTGCCGATCATGATCGGCAGCCCCTTCGGGCGTGGACCGCGCGGGCGTAATTCACAATCCTCGGCAGAGGAATACTGGCCACGAAAGGTCGCCCGCCCGTCACGCAGCAGCGGCGCAATGATGTGGAGCGCCTCCTCGAACCGCGAGACACGATGGTCGTATGGATAACCGAACGATGCGTACTCGTGCTCGTAATATCCTGCGCCAAGCCCGAGGATGACACGCCCACCGCTGATCTCATCGACCGTGTCGGCCATCTTTGCGAGTAGTGCCGGGTTGCGAAAGCCGGTGCAGGTGACCAGCGTGCCGAGCTCGGCGCGGGTCGTCGTTGCCGCGAGCGCCGAAAGCAGCGTCCAGCACTCCCAGATACCGCGAGGCGGATCGTCCGGTCCAAACTGGTAGAGCAGATGATCGACGAGCCAGAGGGAATCGAACCCGATATCCTCGGCGACCTGTGCCGCGGCGAGGATATCGGTCCAACCAGGGGTCGTCCCCTCGCGCCGGCCTTCTATCTGCGGCAGGATGAACCCGATCTTCAACGGTCGTGCCATTGCTCATCTTCCCTTCGTCATGCCGCGTCCGGACCACGGTACGCTCAGTATCTGCCGATGGGAGCCGCTCGGCAACCAGTAACAACGACAAACAGCGCCGGGGCGATGCCCGGCGCTGTTTCAATTCAGGTGAATTGGGGGAGAATCAGCCGGCTGCGACCTGCTCGGCAAGCTTGTCCGGATCGGGGAAATCACCCGTCTCCTTCTTCGAGTAAATCAGCTCGTCACCGAGCATCACCTCGAAGACCCCGCCGCTGCTTGGGATCATCGTCAACTGGCTGACCTTGTCCGAGTTCTTGTCGAGCACCTTCTCCGCCAGACCGGCGGCACGTGTGAGATACCCTCACGAGCGGCAGTACTCGATCGACATGACCTTACGATCGTCCATATCCCAACCCCTTCGCTAGCGCGGCCGATTCACCGCACGATTCGTGGTGCAACACACGATACAGCATCAGCGGCGCCCCTCGTATTCCCGTCACACCGCGTGGTTGTCAGGGAACGATGGGTTAGGACATGCTTAGGAGGCGAAAAGAGAGGTGAACGGCAACGATGGCAGCACAGAGTTCCTTCGATATTGTCTCGAAGTTCGACCATCAGGAGTTGCGCAACGCAGTAGACCAGGCGACGCGGGAGATTGGCACCCGTTATGACCTGAAGGACACGAAGACGACGATCGAGCAGGAAGCAAGCCAGCTCATCGTCTCGACCGACTCCGAAATGTCGCTCCGCGCTGTGCGGGACATCCTGGAGAGCAAGCTATTACGCCGGAGCCTGTCGCTCAAGATCCTCGACTATCAGAAGGAGGAGGACGCGGCCGGCGGCCGGCTGCGCCAGGTTGTCAAGCTACGTGAAGGATTGAGCGACGAGTTTGCCAAGGAGCTGAGCAAACGCATCCGCACCGAGTTCAAGAAGGTGACGCCGCAGATCCAGGGCGATCTCGTCCGCGTCTCCAGCAAGAACCGCGACGATCTGCAGACGGTGATTCAGTCACTCAAGCAGGAGGAATTTGAGACGCCGCTGCAGTTTGTGAACTATCGCTGATCTTCGGCTGGGCCAGCCACTGACACGGGTTGGTCGTCTGGCCCAGTAGCGCTCGCCAGCCGCTCCGCCGTTGCCTCGCGGATTGTGTCGATGAGGCGTCGTCTTCTGGCCCCCTCAGGCCAGACGCGATGGAACATCACCCATTGCTCGGGAAACATGGCGATGTAGCGCTCAAGGACGGCCGCCATCTTCCGCAGGCCGACCGCGACATCAGCCTCCTCATCGGCGGTGCGCTCGACGGTAAACGGATCCGAGATGAAGAACGCATAGCGTTGCGCGCGGCCGGTCGCGTCGTCGCGGACGGCGAAGACCGGGATGATCGGCGCGCCGGTAGCGCGTGACAGCCGCACCGCGCCGACTGGTAGTGTCGTGAGTTCATCGAACAGCTCGACCAGTTGACCAGAGTCCGCGAAGTCGCGATCGGCAACGAGGCCGACGAAGCCGCCCCCTCGCAGCACGCGCATCATCCGCCGGATCGCCGCTGGCGAGACGTCCTCGAGCGGCGCATCCTGGCCCCTGCGCAACCACGACACGGCGGCGTACACAAACTCTCCGACAGTCGGAGCGGTCAGCACGTAGGGATTGTAGCCACGCGTAAAGAGCGTCTGGCTGGCGAAATCGAACGCGCCGAAATGGCCGGTGAGGATGATTCCACCCGTGCGCTCATCTCTGATCGACTCGATCAGAGACCAGTCGTGTTCCGGTAGCCGGACAATCCGACTGAACTCTTCGGGCGCCATGTGCGGCAGCCGGCCCAGATCCCAGAAGTTGCGGGCCGATGTTCGGAATACACGTCGCGCCTGACGACGAAGCGCCATCTCGCTGATCTGTCCACGGTAGACGTGGCGCAGGTTGTCGATCACGCTCAGCCGATAGACGCGGGTGCGCCAGTAGAGGAGATCTCCGACACGATCGGAGAGCAGATATCCCACGCGGATCGGCGTAACCCGGGTGAAGTTCGCAAACAGCCACGCCACAACAATTCCCCAGCGTTGCTTGCGATTCTCTGGCTTGCGTGGGGGGATGCTCGGCTTATCGAGCAGGCGCGGGCTACGTTCGCTCACTCTGCTCGACCCGATCGGCAGGTTCCTTGAGGTAATACATCGCATCGTAGATCACTGGCAGACCACGAACCACGCACAGCGTGACCGAGGCGTAGACGAGGACCCAGCCAACGGCGCGAAACACCTGATGGTTGTACAGGATATCGAGGAACCGCCCGTCGGCATCGGGCAGCTGCCAGGCGACGAACCAGGCAAGGAAGACGAATCCGAGCGCCTTGGACCAGCCATAGGCGGCGCGGCTGAAGCGTGACGCGGTCAGAAACCAGGTCAGGCGCGAGCGCATCATCGTCTGGTCTCCGAACGGCGTCTTGCCCTCGGCCAGCGCGACCGAGCGCATGACATCGACGGTGAACGAGCGCGTCAGGATAACCAACGGGGCCCAGACCCCGACCAGGCCAAGGTGAGCGAAGACAACCCAGAGGGCATTCTCGACCACCCGGTCACCCGCGATGTCGAGCACAGCGCCGAGCTGTGATGTCGAACCGCGTTTACGCGCTACCCAGCCATCGAACCCATCTCCAGCGAACACGAGGGCGATGACAAGTCCGGCAAGAAAGATCGCGATATAGCTACTGCTGTAGAGTGTCGCAATCGCGCCGAAGAGCAGCACAACGCGCCCGACGGTGATGAGATTAGCCATGTCACCCCAACCGTCACTGCGAGCGACCGAGACCATGCCTTGCGAGGCCAGTATAGCAACGACCGCGCACTGCGACGCGACGCGAACTGATCAGCCGACAGCGCGCACCAGCGCGACCGTCGCAACGAGCTGCACGATCGGTATCGCCGCGAGCATCAACCGGGACAGGAAGCGATCGACAGTGACCAGCGCCGTCGCCAGCACAGTATTGCCAACCAGTACGAATGCGGCCAGCATCGGCAGCTGCCAGAGCGCCGACGGAGGGCCGAGGCGATCGACTTCGCCGAGCGCGTCCCAATGCAGCGCGACCGGATCCGCCACTCCCGCGAGCTGGCTGAACAGATAGACAACCATGAGCAGAGGGATGATTACTCCGACTGCGATCAGGTTCGACGACAGCCGGTCGCCAAGGATTTCTTTGTGGAAGAGTTGCCGGTAGGCATATCGAAGCAGGCCGAGCTCCGTTCGCGTCGCACGGTCCGTCTCGATCGCGGACTCGGCGCCGGCCGGACCATCATGCGCCGTCGGGGAGTCTGGCTCGCGCCACGGCTCGGCTGGCTCGCTCCAGTGTCCTGCTTTTGACTGGGAGCGCATCTCGACAGCAGGCGCAGGGCCACCGGCGCGACGTCGGTCGATATCGACGAGAAAGCGGATCGGGCGGCTTGGAGAGATCTCGACGCCACCGGTCATTGTCCGAATACGAACCCGACCGCGCGGAGGGAGCGTTGCCCAGGCACGCCAGATGCCGTCACCCCGCCTGCGTGTCCAGACAACGAGGCCGGGCCACAGCGGCTCCCAGCCTGACGATGGGACCGGCAGGTACGGGTCGTATTCGACCTCGATGATCTCGGCAAGCGCGATTACGTGCTTGTGGCCGGTCCAGAAGACCGTCAACCGATGGTCGTCGATGACGTAGGACATCGTCCCGACGCCACGCACGAGCTTGGCAGTGATCGCGCCAAGGACAATCATCCCCAGAATCAGCAGCCAGAGGAGCCAGAGAACCAGCCCCGATGCGGACTGTGTGCGCCAGAAGCCAACGGCTACGGCCAGCAGCTCGATGACCAGAAGGGCAATGCCGACGCCGCGACCGGCGCCGTGCGCGGCCGGCCAGATGCTCGGCACAGACTGACCCGGGCCTTGCTCACTGCGCGCCCAGTCCTGGAGTTCCGGGTCACTCATCGCGTTTCAACCACCCCCCGCAACTTTCGCGATGCCGGCAGGGTCGATCCACTCGCGCCAAGGTGGCCAGCGCCGCTGTCCTCCGGCACGGGCAGCCAATGCCCGCGCCGGAGGGGGTCATTACGGCGCCGGTGAGGCCGGCGCCAAGGTTGGCGGCGGTGGCTGTGGCGCGTCCGCCGGCGCCTGGAATGTCGAATTGCTGGACTGGTTCTGCTGGCGCTGAAGCGTCGTCAACGGCACAGCCGACGTGATCTCGCTAGCATCACGTTGCTTCTGGACCCAGTCGTTGTACGCCCGCACTTTCAGCGACTGCACCATATCCAGCGTCAGCGGTCGATCCTGCTCGACCTCGAACACCTTGATGACGTGCCAGCCGAACGTTGATTGCACCGGCGCGGATACCTCGTCGGGCTTTAGCGCGAAGGCAGCGGCCTCGAATGGCGCGACCATCACGCCCCGCGGGAACCACCCCAGATCGCCACCGTTGCCGGCAGTTTGCGTGTCGGTGCTGACTTCTTTCGCGACTGCGGCGAAGTCCTCACCCTTGGCGAGCCTGTCTTCGACAGCCTTCGCCGCATCTTCGGTGGCGACAAGGATATGGGCCGCGTGGATCTGATCGGCGCGTTGCGGCACCTTGCCCTCGAGCTGCTCTCGCACCTTCGACTTCGCCAGCTCCGGCCTAACGATCAAACGGTCATAATCCGCACGTGTCATTCCGGACGGCTTGAGGAAGTTGGTCGTGTACTGGTCGATCCGCGACACCGCCGTCGCCCGCGCGGCGTCGGCCGCGATGGTCGGAGACGGGGTCGGCGAGGGTGGAATCACTGGCGAGCCAGATGGCGTGCCATCGGTGGCCGGTGTGCCCGTCTCGACTACTGCCGGGGCAGTGGTGGTCGCCTCCGACGTTGGCGACGTAGCGACGGTTCCGGTGGCCTCCGGGGTGCCGGTGATCTCGCCGGTTGGCGA
>CALMXF010000161.1 GCA_937870985.1 uncultured Chloroflexota bacterium | reverse complement strand
CGGCGAGGCGACCAAGCCAGCCGGCGGTGAAGCGTCGCCCGAGGCTACGACGCCGAGTGGCGGCGAGACACCTGGGCAGGGCCGTGGCAAGGGTGACCTCGTGCGGTTGCTCGTCTGGCAGGCGCCGACCACACTCAACACCCACTTCTCCCAGGGTGACAAGGACGGCCTCGCAGCGCGACTGATCCTTGAGCCACTCGCCAACGTTATGTCTGATGGGTCGCTTCAGCCGGTGCTAGCTGCCGAAATTCCGTCGCTCGAGAACGGCGGCGTCGCGGCCGATGGGATGAGCGTCACCTGGAAGCTCAAACCGGACGTCGTCTGGTCGGACGGCGAGCCGTTCACGGCCGAAGATGTCAAGTTCACCTGGGAATACACGACGAATGTCGACGTCGCCGCAACGACCTTCGCTGTCTATGATGTCATCTCCGCTGTCGAGGTGGTCGACGACCATACGATCACCTTCAAGTACACCGAGCCGAATCCCGGCTGGTTCAGTGCCTTCGCTGGTTCGTTCAATGGCGCGGTGCTGCCAAAGCACATCCTCGCCGACGTCCTCGGAACGGCCGCCCGCAACGCGCCATTCAACCTCAGCCCGATTGGCACCGGCCCGTACAAGCTCAAGGAGTTCCGCCCCGGCGACACCGTCCTCTACGAGATCAACGAGAAGTATCGTGAGGCCGACAAGCCGTACTTCAGCCGGGTCGAGCTGAAGGGCGGCGGCGACGCGACAGCTGCCGCGCGCGCCGTGCTTCAATCGGGCGAAACCGATTATGCGTGGAATCTCCAGATCGAGAAGACCATCGCCGAGCAGATGGCGGCCAGCGCCACCACCGGTGTGCTGATCGCAACCACGGGCAACAGCGTCGAGCAGTTGCTCATCAACTTTGCCGACCCGAACACGGAGGTCGACGGCGCGCGATCGGAGCCCAGCACCCAGCACCCGATCTTCAAGGACAAGCGCGTGCGCGACGCGATTCGTATCTCGTCCGATCGCGAGACGATCGCGACCCAGCTGTACGGCGAAGCCGGCACGGCATCACCAAACACGCTCGTCGCGCCGTCCTCGTTCAAATCCCCGAATACGTCAATGGAGTATGACCTCACCAAGGCGGCCGCGCTCCTCGACGAGGCCGGCTGGACGAAGGATGGCACTGTCCGTAAGAAGGACGGCAAGGATCTGGCCTTGTCCTACATGACGACGGTGAACCCCGTGCGCCAGAAGACACAGGAGATCCTGAAGCAGTCCTGGCAGGAGCTTGGCATCGCCGTTGAGCTCCGCGCGATCGATGCTGGGGTCTTCTTCTCGTCAGACGCTGGCAACCCGGATACGATCTCGCACTTCTACGCCGACATCGGTATGTTCACCAATGGCCCGACCAGCACGTACCCACTGGATTACATGTCGGGCTTCAAGTCGACCGACCCGGCGACGGATCTCGCCCAGAAGTCGAACCAGTGGTCTGGCGGCAACTACAACCGCTGGGTCAACGAGGACTTCAACAAGCTCTGGGTCCAGGCCAAGACCGAGCTCGACCCGGCTAAGCAGGTCAAGCTGTTCATCGGAATGAACGACCTGGTCGTCGACGAAGTCGTCCGGATCGGGCTCGTCCATCGCGGCGGCCTCGTCGGCTTCTCGAAGAAGCTCAAGGGCCACGTCGACTCCTCCTGGGAGATGGAGATCTACGACATCGATAACTGGTACTTCGAGGGCTAGTCATCTCGGTGCATAGGTCTGGCCCGCCCCGCATCGCGCGGGGCGGGCTTTTTCGTGTCAGGCGCGCGCGTTGCAGACATAGATCATCCGCGGACTTGCGCGCGTAAGCGGGCTGCGGTCCCAGTCGCCGTAGACCTCGCGGATGGCCAGCCCGTTGTAGTGCAACAACGCCTCCATCTCGCGCTGGTGTACTCGGAGTATCGACCGGCGTCCGGTTCCGGGTTATTCACGTCAGCCTGTTCGCACCGGCGCGCGATTCGTGGCCTCGGCAAACTCCCAGACGCCCAGCTCCAGCGGCGGCACGCCGATCGCCGTCAGCGTCGTGCAGACCTGGGTGCGATGCTCGCCCGCGTGGTGCAGCGCCTGAGCGAGCACGACGCCGGCCGGCACATCGCGCTCGACTCCCTCGTCCCAGGGAACGATGAATGTCCGCTCGGCATCGAACGGCGTGGAGAGGACGCGCTGCCAGCGGCCGGCCATGTCCTCCGCGTGCGTTGTCAGTGTGGCGATGTCTGCCGATTCGATCGCGTCGTTGTGCCAGCTCACGTCTTTGCCGGAGAGTCGCCGATAATAGCTCGCCTCGCTGGACACGATATGGCGCAGTGTGGCGATGATGCTGCCGTAGGTGCCGGTCACTGCCGAGCTCAGCTGCTCGTCTGACAGGCCGCGGCATGTATCGAGGACGAGGTTCGTCGCCCAGGCGCTATGGTTGAAGGCATCGACCAATCCGTCATTCATGGATCATCCTCTCGTAGTGGGCCGAAGAGACGGAGACCGATCGATCCGAGCGACGGCCGAGTCGGATGGTAGCAGGTCAAACGGGCTGGTTATGGTGCTGAGTGGTGACCGACAGTCTCGACACCGGCCGATTGTGCGTGCGCTAAACGCCGGGTCTAGCCGGCCAGATGGTAGAAGCCGCCGAGGATTGCGCCGTAGATCAGGTGGGCGGCGAAGACGACCAGTGGTGTTCGCCGGCCATAGTGGAGCGCGAGAAATCCGGGCGGTTCGAGTTGGCGCGTCGGGGTCGGGCCGCGCTGCTCCCCGGCCATTCGCGGGTGCATCCCCGGTAGGAACGCCATGCCGACCGTCAGGACGAATGTCGCCTGGACGATGCCGATCACCACGCCGGCCCACCATGTTGCGCGGCCCCAGCTCTCAAAGGCGGCTGCGTAGACGAAGGCAAACAGCCAGCCATTGGCGAAATGGATCATCGTCCCGAACAGTTGGGCGCGATCGTGGTCGGGTGTCAACATCGTGCCCAGCATGAAGGGGATGCTCATCCGCGTCAGCCGCAGGCCCTGCGCCGCCGACACGATGCCGGTCAGAAAGACCGTCGCGACGAATCCCCAGAGGATCACACCCGTCCAGTTCATCAAGTTAGCCCGGCTTCCATTATGTTCGGCATATGCGTGGGAACATCGCGCTGCGCCGGCGGCGCGGAGAGCGCCAGCGCAGCGTTGATCAGGCCGATGTGGCTGAACCCTTGCGGGAAGTTGCCCAGCGCTGCGCCGTCGCGCGGGTCGATCTCCTCGGCGAGGAGCCCGACGTCATTGGCGCAGGCGAGTAGCCGATCGAAGCGTGCGGTCGCGCCAGCCTGGTCGCCGGATTTCGCCTGGCACTGGATCGCCCAGAAGGCGCAGATGGCGAACGTTCCCTCGTCGGGCACTTCCCCCGGCGTCCGATAGCGGTAGACGAATGCGCCGTTGCCCAGCTGCCGATCCACCGCTGCCCACGTCGAGCGCATCCGCAGGCTGCTGGCGTCGACGAAGCCGTAGAGCGGTATCGTCAGGACGCTGGCGTCCAGCTGATCGCCGCCCAATGCTCCGGCATAGGCGTCCAGCCGCGGATTGAATGCCTGCTGTTCGATCGCAGCGCGAATTGCGCTCCGCTCGGCGACGAACCGCGCGACCGGGAGCTCGAACCCCTGCGTGTGCTGGAGCGCCAGCAGCCGGTCGAGCGCGACCCAGCACAGCAGCTTCGAGTGGGTGTGGTGCTGAAGCGGGCCGCGCGGCTCCCAGATGCCACTGTCGGGCTCGCGCCAGCGCCGGCAGACCGTCTCCCCCAGCCCGCGAAGCAGCGTCGCTGTCTGCCGGTCGATCTTGCCGCCGCGCGCGACGAGCTGCCATGCGGCGTCGATTACCTCTCCGTAGACGTCGAGCTGTAACTGCCCCTGCGCGCCATTGCCGACACGCACCGGCTGGGACTGCGCGAATCCTTCGAGATGCTGAAGCTCTCGCTCGCCCCGCGGTTGCCGGCCGTAGACATCGTAAAGTACCCGAAGGTTCGGCCACGAGAGTCGCGTCGAATGCAGCGTCCAGCTCACGAACGCCTCTGCCTCTTCTGTGTAGCCCAGATCGTAGAGTGCCCGGACGGTGAAGGAAGCATCGCGGAGCCAGCAGAAGCGATAGTCCCAGTTCTTGTCGCCGCCGGGTTGTTCGGGGAGTGACGTCGTCGGCGCGGCGATGATTGCGCCGGACGGGGCGAACGTCAGGAGCTTGAGCGTGATCGCGCTGCGGACGACCGCTTCGCGATACGGTCCGTCGTACTGACAGCGGCCGGCCCACGCGCTCCACCACGCGCCCGCGCGCTCGATCCGCTCGCGCGCCGCGTCGCCGAGCGGAGGAATGACCGCCGGCCCGTCGCTGGAGAAGCCGAGCGAGAGGTATCGCCGCTGCCCCGCTTGCACGGGCGCACTGCCCGATGCGGTTTGCCCGTCACGACTGATCGTAAGGGGGATATCGCTCTGCAAGTAGAGCGCGCCGCCCGCCTCGCACCAGATTCCGAAACCATGGCGATCGACGAGCCGGAGGCTGTCAAGCCCGAAACCGGGTCGGGGGGCATATTCGACCTCGATGACGACCTCGCCGGCCAGCCCTTCGATCTCCCGGAGGATCTCGTGCTCCGGCACGAGCATCGTGCGCTTGTCTCGTTCGTCCACGACCGGCATCAGGTCACGCACGACGCATGCGCCACCAGACGTGCGGTAGGTGGTCTCGACGATGGCCGTGCCGGGCAGATAGCGGCGCTGAATCTCAGCGTCCCCGGCTGGTCGAATGCGAAACGTGCCGCCGCGACCCTGGTCGAGGATCGCGGCGAAGATGGCGTTGCTATCGAAGCGAGGCCAGCAGAGCCAGTCGATCGCGCCGTCGCGTCCGATCAGCGCGGCGCTCCGGCAGTTGCCGATCAGGCTGTAGTCGGAAATTGGCGGATAGGCGGCGGGTGGGCATGAGCCGCCCGCCGCCCGCGTATGCGGCGTCATCGAATCAGCCGTGGACCAGCCTCTCAGCGGCTGCGTACTACATGATCGCGGCTGGAATCATCGCCG
>CALMXF010000160.1 GCA_937870985.1 uncultured Chloroflexota bacterium | reverse complement strand
CATGCCGGGGTCGCGTATCTCACCGGGCATCTCGCCGACCGCGAGCGGTTCAACCGTGGCCGGCATCGCCTGACCCACATCCTGACCGATGAGTACCTGCCGCTGATCGAGCAGATCCGCGAGATCGTTGGCACAGCGTCGCTCCAGGAGCAACTGGCCGAGACCGAGCGCCGGCTGTCGATCGGCTGGACTGTCAAGAAGCCCGGCGCAGACGAACGCTTCGCCGAGCTGGCAACGCTCTACGCCGTCCTGTCTGACGCGCTCAGCGAGAGCGCCGTCACCGCGCCGTGGCTCGACCGCATCGGATGGCTGGAGGAAGGCGCGGCATGAGCGACTTTTCGCTGACTGCTCCCGCTCGACAAAAGGCCCGTATCGACCCGCACGTGTTTGCGTGGCGCGACTTCCAGAACACGCCGTCTGATCGGGCACTGACGGCATGGCTGGACGCGCAACTGGCTGGCTGCGATCTCCGTGACATCGCCGCCGAAACGCAGCGTGTGTCCGCGCGACGCGAGACCGCGCGCATGTGGTTCGGGGAGCACGACGTGACGCACCCACGCTATCGAGAGGCGCAGTCCCGCTACCACCGGCTGGGTGACCGGTACCGCAGCCTGCACAACCTGTACCGGTTTACGTCGTACCGCTGCTGGATGCACTGCTGTGACGCCTATGCGGCGCTCCAGCACGTCCCGGACCGCGCAGGATGGCTCCAGGAGAACGCGACGGGCCGATTCGACGCGGCACACCCAAACGGCATCTGGAAGGCGCTACGGGGCGCTCAGCCGCCTCCGGGGTCGTGGCCTCCCGAAGAGCGCGAGTCGTGGATACCGGGGCGGGTTGCGTCGCTGGAGACATGGAACATCCCGGAAATGCGGGACTTGCTGGCCGAGCGACTGGAGGCGCAGCAGTGACCGGGCTGCCACGTGTGCTGATCACCGCTGGCCCATGGTCTGGCGTCACCGGGCAACTGCTCTGCGGGCAGGCCGGCCAGTGGGTCGTCTATCTGCCGGCGACGGGCCGGTACGTGACCGTCGAGGACGTTGAGATCGTGACAGGAGACGCACATGTCGATGACCGGTCGTGAGTACCTCGGCTGGCAGGACACGAGCAAGCGGTCGGCGCAGGACAAGCTCGCCATGGCGCTTGACGCCTATCACGACCGGTACGGCTGCCGGCCACCGTCGGTGGTGGTCAGTGTCGATCAGCACGCGGAGATCGTCGCGCCGGACGATATCGTCGTGACGAGCCAGCGGTCGGTTGCGAGAGACACGTTTCTGATGGAGGTTGGGTAGCGCGGTATGAATATCTCTGTGACGCACCAGAATGCCCGCAGAGCCGCGTTTGGTGTGGAAATGACACCCGGATACTACTACCCCGGTTATCCACACCTTAGCGTCGATGGGAATTATCGCCTGATGAGCACCTTGGAAGACACGCTCCGCTGTGACGGATGCGGCGCATCGTTCGGAGCGTGGGATAAATGCGGCGCATGGCATGCCGTTGACGATACAGGGCCGCTCAACAGCGGATACGACGAGTATCTGTTTGGGCGATATCCCGATCTGGAGCTTGCGCTAGTCCGCGTGGCCCGTGGCAGCAACGGGCAATTGTCCGCCTATTGTCAATCGTGCTGGAAGCGCCGCGCCCCGGCAGCCGTGCGACGCGACGAGGCGGATGACGAACGGGAGCGCCAGCGTGCCACCGGGCAGCGTGAGCTCTTCGGCGGCGCGCTATGAGCACCCTGGAGGACACGCTCTGCCAGCACATCCAGTATGCCGAGCTGCCTGAGCCGGTGCGTGAGTGGCGCTTCCACCCAACGCGGAAGTGGCGCTTCGACCTGGCGTGGCCCGACCGGTTGCTGGCTGTCGAGGTGCAGGGTGGCATTTATCAGGGCGGAGGGCACACAACCGTGACGGGCGTCAAGCGAGACATCGAGAAGGCGAACGCCGCGACGATGCTTGGCTGGCGTGTGCTGTACGTGCATGGCGACATGGTGCGGGACGGATCGGCGCTCGCGCTGGTTGAGGACGCGCTGCGAGGTGACGCATGACGACGCGCTGGACTGCTGAGGAAGACGCGCTGCTTGTGGCGTTCGCCGAGTCCGGGACGCCCTGGACGGAGGTCGCGCGGCAGAT
>CALMXF010000159.1 GCA_937870985.1 uncultured Chloroflexota bacterium | reverse complement strand
GGCGCTCCGCGCCCCTGGGAGGAGCCACGGCCGGCGGCGAATGTTGCGCGCGTGTCGTGGATTGTCCGAGGCGCGCCGGCCGGCCGAGTGATGGCGTGGTCGAACAAGACCGGGACCGTAGAGGAAAAGATCGATGCGCCAGAGCAATCTGTTTGACGAAGCCGCCGAACCGGAACGGGCGAAGCCGCTTGACGCAGATCCGAGCTTCCCGAGCCGGGTCTATCGACTTGCGCTGCTCATCCCACCGGGCAAGGTGACGACATATGGGACGATAGCCGCCGTGCTTGGCGACCGACGCGGAGCACGCATGGTCGGCTGGGCGATGTCAAACTGCCCTCCCGAGGTATCGGATGTGGCCCACCGCGTTGTCAATCGGTACGGTGAGCTTTCGGGCGGTTGGGCCTGGGGACATCCTGACGTGATGAAACAACTGCTCGTCGACGAAGGGGTGACCTTTGTCGACGAGTATCGTGTGAACCTCGACAAACATCTTTGGATCCCGCCGATGGAAGAGGAGATCGAACCGCCAGACTGGTAAGAAGCGAATGCTATACTCGCGCCGACGGAGAGGAGAGCTTCGATGAATGCGCGAGACGGACTCGAGCGCATCCGCGAGCGGCTCATAGCGAACGCCGCCGACCCGGATACGCTTTCCCTGCTCGACACGATGATCAGCCGCGCCTCCGCTCCCGGAGCTGAGCGAGCGCAGGCAACCCAGTCGCAACTCGTCCGGATGCTCGTCCGGTCGCCGGTCGCGACCAACAATTTCCACGTCTATAACGATCTGGTGCGGCTCGAGGCAGAAGTCAACGAAGTGGCTGCGCAGCGTGCTGCCGCCGCGGAGGCCGAGGCGGACAAGCCGGTGCCGAAGAGCAAGAAGTATTACAAGCAGCTCAAGGAGCGCGAGAAGCGCGAGGCGTAACATCCCCTCGCGCGTCAAGGGAAGGTCATGTATGGCTGCAACCCATGGCGACCAGATCGTGGCCGCAGCGACTGCGCGCGTCGATGCCACGCTTGGGTTACTACGCGCGCTCGTCGAGCTGGAATCTCCGTCCAGCGAGAAAGTTGCGGTCGACCGCCTGATCGATTGGCTCCAGACGGAGATTCAGAACCGTGGCGGTCAGGTGGAACGACTTCCGCAGGAGCAATGGGGAGATCTGCTCGTTGCCCGGTTCGCCGGCACGGGCGATGCGCCGATTCAGGTGATGACCCACATCGACACCGTCTGGCCCCTGGGCGCCATCGAGCGTCTGCCGTGGCGGGAAGACGGAGACAGGATTCACGGGCCCGGGATTTACGACATGAAAGCATCCGTCGCGATGATGCTGACGGCGCTCGACATTCTCGCCGATACAGGGCTGGATCACCGGCAGATCGTCTGGACCGTCAACACGGAGGAGGAGGTTGGTTCGCCGGTCTCACGATCGGTGCTGGAGCGTGTCGCGCGCGAGGCTTGTTGTGTGCTCTGTCTTGAGCCGCCTGTTCCGCCGGATGGCTCACTCAAGACAGAACGCAAGGGCGTCGGCATGTTCGAGATGGAAATCGAAGGACGTGCGTCCCACGCCGGCGCGGATCACCAATCTGGTGTTAGCGCCAACGAAGAGCTTGCGCGCCAGATTCAACGCCTCCACGCGCTCACGGACTATTCGAAGGGAACGACCGTCAACGTCGGCGTCGTCGCTGGCGGATCCAAGCGCAATGTTGTCGCTGCCTCGGCGCGCGCCGAGATCGACCTGCGCGTGACCTCGATGTCCGAAGCCGAACGGATCGTCCCATTGATTCTGGATTCGACGTCGCTCGTTCACGGCACGACGGTCCGTATCACTGGCGAGATCAATCGACCTCCGATGGAGCGTACCCCGTCCATCGTCGCTGCGTTCGAGAGCGCGCGCGAGATCGGTCGTTCGGTGGGCCAGGTGTTGACTGAGGCTTCGACCGGCGGTGCATCCGATGGCAATTTCACCGCCGCGATTGGCGCGACGACGCTCGACGGCCTCGGCTGTCCGGGCGATGGTGGCCATGCGGACAGCGAGCATATCCTCCGCTCAGCCGTCGGGCCGCGGACGGCGCTCATCACTGCGCTTCTCGCCGGCCTCTGAGCGGGGCTGCCGCTTGCCGGCATCGCGAATATTGCCAAGAGAGGAAGAGGACCGTGACAGTAGCACCCGATCAGTATCTGGAGCGCCTCCCGCGAGTGCTCGGTCGTTATTCACCCGTGATTGTCGATCACGGTGAAGGCTCGTACATATGGGGACACGACGGTCGACGATATCTCGACTTCACCACCGGGATTGGCGTGACCAATACGGGGCATTGTCATCCTGCAGTCGTCAAGGCGATTCAGGATCAGGCAGCGAAGATCATTCACGCACAGGCCAATATTCTGATTCATGAGCCGATGATCGAGCTCATGGACGAGTTGACCTCGACGATGCCAGACAAGCTGAACGCTGTCTTCTTCGCCAATAGTGGCGCCGAAGCGATTGAGGCGGCGGTGAAGCTCGCGAAGATCGCGACCGGCCGGCCGGCCATTGTGGCCTTCCGCGGCGCTTTTCATGGACGCACCCACCTTGCGATGTCGCTGACGACCTCGCGCGTCAAGGTTCGCGGTCATTATGAGCCGCTGCTGCCGTCGATCTACCACACGCCGTTCCCGTATCCGTTCCGCAACCCATACGCTACCGACCCGTCGGACGCCTGCATCACCGAGCTTGAGCGCCTGTTCGAGACGGTTGTCATGCCCGACGATGTCGCGGCGATCATCGTCGAGCCGATTCAGGGAGAAGGCGGCTATATCGTTCCTCCGGATGACTTCCTGGGTCGGGTTCGCGAGATCTGCGACCGACACGGCATCCTGTTGATCGCCGACGAAATCCAGACCGGAGTGGGCCGAACCGGGCGCTGGTGGGCGTTCGAGCACTCGAATTTCGTCCCGGACATCGTCGCCGTCGCCAAAGGTATTGCCAGCGGGATGCCGATGAGCGCGATCGTCGCGCCGCAAGAGATCATGGATGCATGGGCGCCGGGATCCCACGGCGGCACCTACGGCGGAAATGCGGTGACGTGTGCTGCTGGCGTCGCGACGTTCCGTGCGATTCGCGACGAAGGAATGATCGCCAACGCGGTGACGATGGGTCAGCGGATGATGGACGGGCTTGATCGGATCGCCGAGCGCAATCCGCTGATTGGCGATGTTCGCGGCAAGGGGCTCATGGTTGCCGCGGAGTTTGTCACACCGTCGGGGAAACCGAACCCCGGCGCTGTCGCCAGCGTTGTTGCGCGAAGCATCGACGATGGCGTGTTGCTGTTGACGGCAGGGACGTGGGATCAGGCGATTCGAATCATCCCGCCGCTCAACGTCAGCGCCGATGAGATCGACGAGTTTCTGACGGTATTCGAGGCAGCGGCGGACGCTGCGCGATAATCAGACCAACCAGGCTAGTCGATGCGGCCGGCGACAAACGCCGGCCGTTCTTGTGCTGCCATCGCTCAGGATGCGTCCGAAACCTCGCCCGGACAGCAGAGATTCTCCCGCTCTCCCTCGGAAAGCCGCTCGTATAGATTCAGCATCGCCGGGCCAACCGCGTGCCACGAGAAGCGAATGGCAGCCTGACGCGCGCCGACCTGGAGCGATGACCGCAGCCCCGGATCACGGATGACGCGCGACATTGCAGACGCGAACATCCGGGGTTGTTCGGACGGGACGAGGATGCCGCTCCGTCCGTCCTCGACCGTAAACTTCAGCCCGCCAGCGCGTGACGCGACCACTGGCAGCCCGCAGGCCATCGCCTCGACCGCCACTAATCCGAACGACTCGTAGCGTGACGGCACGGCAGCGACTGTTGCCGCGGCGTAATAGTCGGGCAGGATCTCCTGGGGCGCTGAGCCGCGAAACAGCACGTCGTCGCGTATCCCGAGTACTTCCGCCCGGTGGATGACCGCGGAGAGATCGGGGTCAGGTCGCCCGTCGATCAGCGTTCCGCCGATGAAAATGAGCTTGGGGGGCAGATCAGGCCACGGCTCTGCGCGTAGTGATGCAAACGCATCAAGCAGCGTATCAATACCCTTCATCGGGTCAATCCGGCCGACGAAGAGCACGAGTGGATTTGCCGGAAGATCGAGCCGAGCCCGGGCATGGTGTGCATCACCGGGGTGAAAGCGCGTCAGGTCAACACCCGGCGGGATGATGCAGATTCTGGAATTGACCCCACCCATTCGCCAGACCATTTCGGCCCGTTCATCCGGGTTTGGCGCAATGACATAGTCGATCACATCGAGCAATCGGCGCTCCACCTGGCTCCGAACGTCCGATTCAGCGACGCCGTTCTGGTAGACGGCATTCTTCAACCGGGCGAGAGTGTGAAACGTGTGGACCGTTGGCGCATTCCAGTAGCGTTGCAACAGATGCGATGCCCACCCGGAGAGCCAGTAGTGGCTATGGACGATGTCGTATCGAGTCCCGGCGCGAAGTGAGTACAACGCACACTGCGTCGCAAATTCGGGCAGCACACAGAACACGTCGTCCTTGGTCATTGGCTCTGGCGGGCCGGCGTCGATTGTTACGACTCGAACCCGGTCGGCAATCTGGACGACCTCCGGCGTGACCGGGTCCGACCGTCGGGTGAACAGGTCAACCTCGACGCCTTCGCGACCCAGCTCGTAGGCCAACTCCCTGACGTGCACGTTCATGCCACCAGCGTCCTTGCTGCCGAGCGTCGCCACTGGTGACGTATGAACGCTGAGCATCGCAACCCGTTCGATTGCCGCGTGTTGCCCGATCGTCGTCATTGGCACATGACTCCGCGGGGTAGTGGTGAACCAGCTCATGCGATCCTCATTGCACGATTGAGGCCGCCGGGACGCCGCGATGCGCGCGTTGGAACGCACAAAAAAAGGACAGCCCGGTTGGGCCGTCCTGATTGGTGTCTCAGCAGGCTGCTGTAGCCGATTGCGCTCGACGATGCGAAGCGCTGAATCCAGGTACGGAACCAGGCCGGGCGGGAGGCTCCATATCGGGTGGGCATGGTCATGGTCGTTGGCGCCGACGCTGTCATCATTCTCCGATCAGGAACCGCGCATTTACGGATCACTGAAGGACGCCGTTTCGCGCTCCAAGACGTGTAACCATGCCCGATCCTGGCATATTCCCGCGCGATCGTCAGGCGAGCTCTGGTTCGAGCACGCCCAACTTGCCATCATGCCGGCGATACAGCACGCTCATCCGGTTTGTGTCAGGGTTGAAGAAGACGAAGAAGGTGTGACCCAGTAGCTCCATTTGCTCGATCGCCTCGGCAGTGTCCATCGGGAGGATGTTGAATCGCTTGGTGCGGACAATCTGGCCAAGCTCCTCATCCTCGTCGCCATCCACTGCTGGTTCAGTCAACAACAGGTCCGGGTTCATCTGGTCGGCGGCGAACTCTCCGAGTCCGATCGCGGCGCGTCGGTCGCGTCGAGTACGACGATCATGGAATCGGCGGATCTGACGAGCCATCTTGTCGGTGACGAGATCAACCGCAGTGGTGATATCGGTGTTTCGTTCCTCGGCGCGAAGGATCGCGTGCTTCGTCGCGATGGTGAACTGCGCGACGAACCGCTGAGTAGGATTGTGGTGAGGCTCTTCGCGCAACTCGAGCTTCGCGTCTGTGATGCGCTCGTTGATCCGATCGAGCTTCCCGACGCGCTTATCGATATATTCGCGCGCGCCGTCAGTCAGCGTGATGTTGTGAGTCTTGACCTGAATTTCCACAGTAACTCCTCCTCGTCGCACGGTGGCGGTCCAGCGCTGCGTTGCGCCTGGACGAAACGGCGCCCGCGGAGGGATTCGAACCCCCGGCACAGGGCTTAGGACGCCCCTGCTCTATCCCCTGAGCTACGCGGGCCTGATCGAGCCGGTCCGACCTTCCGTCGGGGATGCCACCTGACGGACTCTACAACGACGGATCTGCGTGTCTCCGGTTGGCCCGGATCTGAATCTTACCGCGTTTAGCGCGCGGACGAGCCGATTCCGACCCGTTAGCATAGCGCTCCCGATTGCCATCAGGAACAGGGATTGATAGGATTGTCCGGTCATCGGGGAGTGGCGCAGCCCGGTTAGCGCGCCGCGTTCGGGACGCGGAGGCCGGAGGTTCAAATCCTCTCTCCCCGACCACGAGGATGCGAGGAGCGGTCGTCCGCTCCTCGTTGCGTATCCGGCGCTCGTGCGCCGGGACATTGGAGGAATCGATGACCGAGCAGCGCGATCGGCTGTTGCGCGGTCTGCCGGCCGTTCACGTCATGATGGACGACGAACGTATCCAACGCGCGTCCGCCGGCGCGAATCCTGCCATTGTCCGCGACGTGATCCGGGAATGTCTCGATGCTGCTCGTGCTCGCATCCTGTCCGATAGCCTAGACCAGCAGCCAGCTCTGGTCGAGCAGATCATTCATCAACTGGACCTTCTGCTTGGTTCTCGGCCCACATCGGTGATCAATGGCACGGGTGTGATCGTCCAGACGAATCTGGGCCGAGCGCCCGTGTCTGCGTCGGCGGCGCAGGAGATGGCGAAGGCTGCCGCGTCGTATGTTGCGCTGGAGACGGACCTGGAAAGCGGCCAGCGCGGTGGGCGCGGCCATGAAGTTGAATCGCTGCTGCGCGCACTCACGGGCGCCGAACGGGCGCTCGTTGTGAACAACAACGCGGCTGCGGTGATGCTCGTGCTGGCTTCGCTATCGGCAGGCCGTGGCGTAATTGTCTCGCGTGGCGAAGCGGTCGAAATTGGTGGCGGGTTCAGGGTTCCCGATGTTCTGCGGCAGAGCGGCGCACGCCTCGTTGAGGTCGGCACAACGAATCGCACCTACGCGCGAGATTACTCGGAGGCGATAGACGACGACACCGCGGCGATCCTTCGGGTCCACGCGAGCAACTTCGAGATCATTGGCTTCACTGCTCGGCCGGAGCTGGATGATCTGGTCGCATTGTGCCGCGAGAGAAATGTGCTCCTGATCGAGGACGTTGGCAGCGGCTGCCTGCTTGATACGCGCCCGTTCGGCCTGGCGCACGAGCCGACTCTCGGAGAGAGTATCCGAGCCGGCGTGGATATTGTCTGCGCGTCCGGCGACAAGCTACTCGGCGGGCCTCAGGCGGGGATCATTCTCGGTCGCGCAGCGGTGGTTGATCAGGTTGCGCGCCATCCCCTGGCGCGTGCTCTCCGCGCCGATAAGACCTGCCTGGCGGGACTGGCGGCCACGTTGCGGCACTACATCCGTGATGAGGCGACCGATGAGATCCCGGTCTGGTGGGCTATTTCAAGGACACCCGAATGGCTGGAACGCCGGGCGCGCAGGTGGTCGCAGGCGCTTGGCGATTGCGCAGAGGTCGTGCGCACCGATGCGGTTGTTGGCGGTGGTTCATTGCCTGGAAAGTTGTTGCCGTCATTTGGCATCGCGATCTCGGCGGGCAGCTTGAACGTTCAGCAGCTCGCGCAGCGTCTTAGGATCGGGGATCAACCTGTCGTGCCACGCGTTGTTGACGAGCGGCTGATCATCGACGCACGGACTGTGCTGGCGGATCAGGAGGAGGCACTGATCGACGCCCTCCGAGCCGCGCTCACGATATAGCCGGATCAAGACCGGGGGTTGATTAGCGAATCACTGGCTGGTCGCTTCGAAGATCCCTGAAATAGGGGCTTTCGTCGGGCGCAAGGTTCGGCATCGTCGTGGTGAGATCGGTGATCTGACGGGTGCACGCTTCGACAGCCGCGGTATCCCCTGATCTCTTCGCGTCGGCGAGATCGACCCGGAGTTGCCGGAGTCGGTCGTCATTACGAGCCTTCGCGAGCCGGCGGATCGCGTTCGGAATCTCCTTGGCGGACGGGCGTGGAGGCTCGCCGGTCTCCGTCGTCAACGAGGTTTGCAGGTCACGCGCATAATCCGCGAGCTCATCAGGTAGCGCCTGCATTGCCACATCGAAGTTACCCTGCGCAATCGCCAATTGCTCGAGAATGACGCGGTGGCGAGCATCGATCACGTCCTCGCGGCGAAGGTGCGACAGGCCCTCAACACCTGCCATCGGGTAGTTGAGAATAACCTCGACAACAAAACGCTCGGGATCGACTGCGAGGGGCCGATCGATCGTCAACCCGTCACGCCGCGATGCCTGGGGCTGGTGAACTCGTGTGGCCGGCGGCGACACGTTTCGTCGGAGTGACCGGCGCACCTCCTCTGGCCCATCCGGTCCGTAGCCAAGCAGCCGAGCAGTGAGGTCCACATAGAATGTGAGCACCTCGGCGTCGCCGATCTCCAGCAGAATCGGAACCGCGATATCCCGCAGTGCGTTCGCTCGCGCGTTCGGCGATCGATCGATATCCGCCAGTGCGTGGGTCAGATAGTATTCGACCAGTGGAACCGAGCTCTTCAGCGCCTCGGGCCACGCATCTGGATGAGCCCGGATGAACTCATCTGGGTCCTTACCCTCGGGCAGCACGACGATGCGAATCTCTGCGCCGAGCGTGCGCTCGAAGCGAATCATTCGGTTGGCGCTGACCTCTACCCGGGAATCATCGACGAACGATTCGCGCATGGAATCAATCCCGCGCAGTGTCGCCATCTGACCTGCTGTGTCCGAATCCAGCGCGAGGTAGACGCGATCGAGGTAGCGTCGAATCGAAGCGACCTGGTTCGGCGTTATCGCGGTTCCCATCGACGCGACGACATTCTCGTAGCCGCACTGGTGCGCCGCGATCGCGTCCATGTATCCCTCGACGATCACCATGCTGCGCTCGCGTCTGATCGTGTCGTACGCCTTATCGAGACCGTAGAGGATGGATCGCTTGTCAAAAATCGGAGTCTGTGGCGAATTGAGGTACTTCGGCTTCTCATCTCCGAGCGCCCGCGCGCCGAAGCCGACCACTCGACCGTCGCGGTTACGGATCGGAAACGTCAGTCGATTACGGAATCGATCGTAGGTCCTGCCCGTATTCTCATTCTTTGTGAGCAGACCAGCAGCAAGCATGTCTTGTTCGTCAATCTCACGGGCCAGGAAGTGCGACTTCAGGGCGTCGAATGAGTCGGGCGCGAAGCCGAGCCCGAATCGATCGGCGGTCGGACGATCGACTCCTCGCTGCTCGAGCACCGCGCGGGCTGATGACCCGGCTGGGGATGTCCACAGGAGGTTCGTGAAGTAGGATGCGGCCCGTTCATTCAGCTCGATCAGGCGCGCTCGTTCCCGGTCGATCTCCGGGTCGCGACGTTGTGGGCGTTGGCTCTCCAGCTCGACTCCCGCACGCGCGGCGAGGAGCTTCAGCGTGTCACTGAAGTCGAGATTCTCGGTATCCATGATGAACGAGAACGCGTCGCCGCTCTTTCCACAGCCGAAGCAGTGATACGACTGGGATTCGGGGTAGACGACGAAGGAGGGCGTTTTCTCCTCGTGAAATGGACACAACCCTTTGAGATTCCGGCCGGCCTGGCGCAGTCGCACCTTTGCGCCGATCAGATCGACGATATCCGTGCGCTCCCGAACAGCCTCGATAGCAACACCAGCCATGGGCTACAACTCCTCGGCTTCTGGGAGTAACAAAGTCATCCAGGCGTGAAGCGCGTAACGGTCGGTCATCCCCGAGATCACGTCAGCGGCACGGCGTTCAGCCGTTTCGTCGCCACGTGACGGCGCGATTCTCGCCGGTATCTCCGGCTCGTTGGCGACATAATACGCGAACAACTCCTCGACCACAGTCTCGGCGTGGCGTGTCGTTGCCTGGAGGTTGACCGGGTGATAGACGCGCTCGAAGAGAAACGCGCGCATGATGTCCGCGGCCTCGAGCACAGGAGCGCTCATGGTGATCACTCGTCTGCCATCCACCGGTGAACTCAGCGCAGGGAGCGAGGCGGCCACGACATCACGGACGAGCGAATCGATGCGTTGACTATGTGATACGCCGAGTGATTGTGCAACCGAGGAGGGGAGGTCATCGGCGGCGATGAGTCCTGCGCGAACCGCGTCGTCGAAGTCGTGGTTGATATAGGCAATGCCGTCGGCGATCTTGACGACCTGAGCTTCGGCAGTGGCTGGCGTGCCGGCCATTTCCCCGGCAATGCCTTCTTCCGGTTTCGAGTGCCTCAGGATGCCGTCGCGTGTTTCATCGGTGAGATTGAGGCCGAGACCATCCTTCTCCAGCAGATCGACGACTCGAAGGCTCTGCTCATTGTGACGGAACCCTGGATAGACCCGGGCGAGCGCCCGTTCGCCAGCGTGGCCGAATGGAGTATGACCGAGGTCATGGCCGAGCCCGATCGCCTCGGTCAGATCCTCGTTCAGGTCAAGGGCGCGCGCGATCGTCCGCGCGATCTGTGTCACCTCCAGCGTGTGCGTCATTCGCGTCCGGACATGGTCGCCATCAGGCGACAGGAACACCTGTGTCTTGTGCTTCAGGCGGCGGAACGCCTTCGAGTGGAGAATGCGGTCACGGTCGCGCTGGAATGCGGTTCGCAAGTCTGACTCGTCCTCGGGGCTGCGGCGAGTTGCGTGTTTCGCCATCGCCGCAGCCGGCGCGAGCCATTCTCGTTCTCGTTCCTCGATTCGCTGGCGTACGTTCATGGCATGACCGTCCGTTATCATCGTCGGAATCTAGTGTACGTACAGTCATGCCATTCGTCTACGGGACTACTTATCGCGCTCGGTGTCTCCAAGTGCGGCCTGCGCTGCCGCGAGACGGGCGACGGGGACTCGGAACGGGGAGCACGAGACGTAGTTCAGCCCCGCCTGATGGCAGAATCGGACACTCGCTGGGTCTCCTCCGTGTTCTCCGCAAATGCCGAGCTTGATATCAGGCCGAGTCGAGCGGCCTCGCTCCGTGGCGATCTCGATCAACTCTCCAACGCCGACCTGATCCAGCGTAACGAACGGATCGACAGGCAGAATGCCATTCTCGACATACATCGGCAGGAACCGGCCGGCGTCATCACGGCTGAGGCCAAACGTCGTCTGCGTAAGATCATTGGTGCCGAACGAGAAGAATTCCGCCTGTTCCGCAATCTGAGCCGCAGTCAGCGCGGCGCGAGGAAGCTCGATCATCGTGCCAACTGAATAATCGACGACCACGCCATGCTCGGCGAAGACCTGCTTAGCGACCGTGTCAACGACCTCGCGCTGGCGACGGAGTTCCTCGACATCAGCCACAAGGGGAATCATGATCTCCGGATGAACGACGACGCCATCCTGGACGCAACGAGCGGCGGCGTTAAAGATCGCTCGCGCTTGCATCGCGGTGATCTCCGGATACGAAATCCCAAGGCGGCACCCGCGATGGCCGAGCATCGGGTTTGCCTCGCGGAGCGCGGCAGTCTTGTTTTGTACCTGCTCGACTGTCATGCCTGTTGCGTGCGCAAGCGTCTCAATGTCGTGTTCGGTATGTGGCAGGAACTCGTGAAGCGGAGGATCGAGCGTTCGGATCGTGACCGGGAAGCCGTCCATGACGCGGAAGATGCCCTCGAAGTCCTCCTGCTGCATTGGCAGCAACCGATCGAGCGCCACGCTTCGCTCGGCGGAATTGGCGGCCATGATCATCTCCCGCATTGCCTGAATGCGGTCGCCTTCGAAGAACATGTGCTCCGTTCGGCACAACCCGATTCCCTCCGCGCCGAGTTCACGCGCCTTCGCGGCGTCGGCGGGAGTATCGGCATTCGCCCGGATCCCGAGGCGCCGGTCATTGTCGGCCCAGCCGAGAAGCGTCGCGACGCTGCCGCCGACGTTCGGTTCGATCGTCGGCACCTCGCCGAGCATCACCCTGCCAGAAGCGCCGTCGATCGTGATGAAGTCGCCCTCGTGAAGCGTCTGACCGCCGACCTTGACCGTGCCCGCCCGATAGTCGATATCGAGCGCGCCACAGCCAGCCACACAGGGCTTGCCCATGCCACGCGCTACGACCGCCGCGTGCGATGTCATACCGCCACGAGCGGTGAGAACCGCCTGTGCCGCAACCATCCCGTGGAAGTCCTCGGGAGATGTCTCGATGCGAACCAGAATCACTCGTTCGCCGTCGTCACCGAGGCGCTTGGCGTCGTCTGCATCGAATACGATCTTACCCGTGGCTGCGCCGGGACTGGCCGGCAGACCGACCGCCAGCACCTCGGGGTGATAGGCCGGGTCGATCATTGGATGCAGCAGCTGGTCGAGCTGTGATGGCTCCACCCGCTGAATCGCTTCCTCTTTCGAGATCAACTCTTCGCCGACCATTGCGACGGCGATGTTGACCGCCGCCTGGCCGGTTCGCTTGCCAGTTCGGGTTTGCAGCATGAAGAGTCGCCCGTTCTGGATCGTGAACTCCACATCCTGCATCTCGCGGTAATGCCGCTCGAGCAAGGCGGTAATGTCCTGAAATGACGACCAGGCGACGGCAAACGCGGGAAGCGCTGCCATTTCGGAGATTGGCTGTGGAGTTCGAACCCCGGCGACGACATCTTCGCCCTGTGCGTTCACCAGAAACTCGCCGAAGATGCCATCCTCGCCTGTGGCCGGATTGCGGGTGAAGGCAACGCCTGTCGCGCTGTCCTGGCCCAGATTGCCAAACACCATCGCTTGTATGTTGACGGCAGTTCCGAGATCATGTGGGATCTGATTCTGGTTGCGATAGTTGATCGCGCGGCGGTTGTTCCACGAGCCGAAGACGGCCTCGATCGACCCGCGCAGTTGATCCCACGGATCCTGCGGGAACTCACGCCCGGTATCGCGGAGCACGATCCTTTTGAACTCGATGACCAGCTCGGATAGCGCAATGGCCGACAGCTCGTAGTCCAGCCGTACCCGTTCTCGACGCTTCAGTGCGTCGATCGCGTCTTCGAAGTGGTCGCTTTCGACGTTCATCACGACTTTGGCATACATCTGAATCAGCCGTCGGTAGCAGTCCCAGGCGAATCGTTCGTCGGCACTGGCCGCCAGGCCGGCCACCGTCTGATCGTTCAGACCCAGATTGAGGATGGTGTCCATCATGCCAGGCATCGAGAACTTGGCGCCCGAACGGACCGAGACCAGGAGTGGATTGGTCAGATCACCCAGCTTTCGATCGAGCTGCGCTTCGATCGACGCCACGCCGTCGACGACCTCGGCCCAGAGCCCATCCGGAAGTGCTCCGTCGGTTGCCAGATAGGCTCGGCAGGCATCGGTGGTGACGGTGAATCCTGGAGGAACGGGCAGCCCCAGGTGGGTCATTTCGGCGAGGTTGGCGCCCTTGCCACCGAGAAGATCCTTGTTCGCGCCATCGCCCTGGTCGAATGCCGATACCCATTGAGCCATCTGCTGCCTCCGTTATTCCTGGTCGATCGTAAGGTTTGCAAGACTCCCGATCAGCCGCTTCTCCCCATACCGCTTGAACTCGACCGTAATCTCCTGGTCGCCACCGCGGTCGGTAGCGCTTGTCACAATCCCGTCGCCGAACTTCACATGGAAGACGCGCTGGCCGGCCACCACGCGGATCGAGGCTGGCGCTTGAATCGCGTCTGGAACCAGCAGCTTGCGCGTCGTCGCCCGCGCAGGCTCGTGGCTCCGACTGCCAGCAGCCAACGAGCTGGCTGGGATTGATGACAGAAATGATGATGGCGCAGAAGGTTCAACGCCGCCAAATCGCGACCTCCGAAAGGCGTGGCTGATATAGAGCCTCTCCTTAGCTCGTGTGATGCCGACATAGAACAGCCGACGTTCTTCCTCCAGCATGGCCGGATTCTCGGTAATCGACCGCTGGTGCGGAATCAATCCTTCCTCGACGCCGGTGAGGAAGATGACTGGAAACTCCAACCCCTTGACGGCATGCAAGGTGATCAAAGTCACCTTCTCGCGCACCTCCTCGATGGTGTCGGCGTCGCTGACGAGCGCAACCTCAGTGAGGAAGATGGCAAGCCGTTCTTCTGGCGCCTCGTCGTCGAACCGTTCGAGGTTCGCGCGAAGCTGCTGGAGATTTTCCCAGCGAGCCATCGCTTCGTCGTCACCTGCGGTGAAGTATCCCGCGTATCCCGTCTCCTCGATGGCACGATCGAACAGTTCCGACAACGGCATCGTGGGCTCGAGTTCGCGCAACGAACCGACCCGCTCGCGCATCCCGATCAGCAGCTTGACCGCGCGTGAGGCGAGCGCAGGGCCGCCGGCATCGCCAACAGCGTCGAGAGCCGCTCCGGAGCCCAGGTCGTGCGAACGAGCCCACCCCTCAAGATCGCTGAGCGTCTTGGCCCCGATCCCTGCGCCAAGTGGATATTCCGCTACGACGCGCTGGAAGGCCGCGAAGTCGTCCGGGTTAGCGATCAATCTCAAGAGCGCGAGGGCGTCCTTGATCTCCTTTCGCTCGTAGAACCGCACGCCACCGATCAGCTGGTACGGGATTGACGCGCGGATGAGCGCTTCCTCGATCGGCCGGCTCTGCCAGTTGGTGCGATACAGCACTGCGATGTCGCTGCCTGTGCATTGGCCGCGCTCGGTGAGACGCTGAATCTCCTCGACGACATAGCGCGCTTCCTGTGCCTCGTCGAAGCACTCACGCAGGACGATCTTCTCCCCGGCTCGATTCGACGTCCGAAGCTTGCGGTCGATGCGTTGAACGTTTTCGCGAATGACACCGTCGGCGGCGCTCAGAATCTCCGGTGTCGAGCGGTAGTTTTCCTCGAGGTGGATCTCGACAGCGTCAGGGAAGTCCTCTTTGAACGTCAGGATATTGCGGATGTCCGCGGCTCGCCAGCCGTAGATCGACTGGTCGGGATCGCCGACAACGCAGATGTTGCGATGCTCGGCTGCTAACTCTTTGACCAGCAAGTATTGGA
Source organism: uncultured Chloroflexota bacterium (assembly GCA_937870985.1). GTDB lineage: Bacteria > Chloroflexota > Chloroflexia > Thermomicrobiales > CFX8 > JAMLIA01. The sequence goes on along the minus strand of CALMXF010000159.1, from coordinate 4,737 downwards.
TACGGTTGGTGTCCTGGTATTCATCGACCAGGACGTAGTGATATCGATTGCGAAGCGCCGCAAGCGCCTCTGGCGACTCGTACAACAGCCGTAAGGCTGTGGTCAGCAGGTCGTCGAAATCCAGCGCCTGTCGCCGCCGCAGTGTCTGCTGGTAGACGGGGTAGACGCGAGCAACAACTTCCTCGAAGTAGCTCTCGACTGAATCTGTGAACTCTGTCGGGCCGATATTGAGGCTCTTCGCGCGAGAGATCGTGCTGAGAATTGCGCGCGGGGAGAAGTGCTTCGGGCTGATATCCAGCTGGTCCATCGCCGATTTCACGGCGCCCATCTGATCACCGTCGTCGTAGATGACGAACCGGGGATCGACGCCGATGAGATGGCCGTATTGTCGGAGCACGCGAGCGCAAAAGCCGTGGAACGTGCCGAGCATGACCCAACGAGCGCGGTCGCCCACGAGATGCTCGACGCGCTCACGCATCTCGCGCGCCGCCTTGTTGGTGAATGTAACAGCAAGGATGTTCCACGGCGCGACGCCGTGACCCTGGATCAGGTTCGCGATCCGGACCGTCAGCACTCGCGTCTTGCCGCTCCCCGGGCCCGCGACGATGAGGACCGGACCGTCGGTCGTTGTTACCGCCGCTCGTTGCTCGGCGTTAAGATCCTGCAACAGCGTCGACCCCGCGGTGTCCTGGGCGCCAAGCATTGAATCCCCGTTCGATCGCATTCTGTTTGGAGCCGTGGCCGGACGATCCCCGGCAACGAGTGCTGATTGTACCCGACTGTCTGTGTGGACCCTGTGGTTGTTGCGATTGAAATTGGGTTGATATGCTTACAGCCGTTGACCGAGCCGGTGTAGCTCAGCGGCAGAGCAGGGGACTCATAAGCCCTTGGTCGCAGGTTCGATTCCCGCCACCGGCACCAACCCACCGATCCCGACAATCGCGCCATTCGGCGCGATTGTCGTTCCCCGCAACCGAGGTGACCGTGAGCGACTACTCGATTGCCAATCTGAACGCGAGTCGTTTTGCCCACGATCTCGCGGTGACGAATCTGCAATGGGACCAGCCCGTAGCGATTGCCTGCTCGGGCGGCGTCGATTCAACCGCGCTATTGCTCCTGTCCGTGTTGGCCCGTCCGGAACACGTTGCTCCGTTCGTCGTGGTTCATGTTAATCATCTGATGCGGTCGGGGTCTGAGGCCGATGCGTTGCTTGTCGCTGGGCTGTGCGCCTCGTTGGAGGCGCCGTTTGTGTACGCCACGGTCGATGCCGACTGGCAGATCGGAGATCATGTCGCGGAGCATCGTCTCCGGAGCGCCCGATTCGAAGCGCTTGGGCGTATCACCAGCGTGCTGGGAATAGACACGATTGTCACTGCGCACACGATGGACGACCAGGTTGAGACGATCCTCATGCGTCTGTTCGGCGGCGCGGCTCCCTCGGGCGCGAGCGGCATGCGGCCCGAGGTGACGGTAGGGACCGCGGCCGGCCCGCTGCGCGTGCTTCGACCGCTGCTCGGCGTCACCCGTCGCGAGCTTGTCGAGATCCTCGATCTGGCGCAAATTGTTCCGACGATCGACCCAAGTAATTCGGACACTCGGTATCGACGGAACGCGCTCCGTAGCTCGATCATTCCGGCGCTACGCGACACTTTCCCGGGGTTCCCGGCGACGTTCTTGCGATCGATCGATCTCGCCAGGCTCGACGCTGAGGTGGTGGACTCGCTCGCGATAGCTGAGCTCGGCCGGTTGATCATCGAGACGGATCATGGGGTGGCGATCGTCCGCGCGTCGTTTCGTGCGTTACCACGCGCCGTAGCGACGCGGATCGTCATCGCAGCGGTTCGACGTGTTTCCGTGGCGATGGACGGCGACTCGCGTGAGTTGACGACGGAACGCATCACCGCAGTGGTGGAGGCGGCCGGCGGGAGGACCGGATCGTTGATCCAGTTACCCTATGGCGTGGATGTCCGCGTCGATCGTGAAGTTCTCGTATTCATGCCGCGAAGCGCAGGAGATGTCGAATGGTAGACGACTCGAATCTCATGGCAGGAATATCCCGCGAGCTGGTGTCCGAGGATCAGATCCGGCAGCGGGTTACCGAGCTTGGCGCGGAGCTCGCCGAGATCTACCGTGGCCGGCGGCCACTGCTCGTCGGCGTCCTTACCGGCGCGTTCGTCTTCATGGCGGATCTCTGTCGCGCGATGCAGATTCCGCTCGACGTTGAGTTCATGGCCGTGTCAAGTTATGGCGAGTCGACACAGACGAGCGGCGTCGTGAAGATCCTGAAGGATCTGGATAGCCCGATCGAAGGTCGGGACCTCCTGATTGTCGAGGACATTATCGATAGCGGGCTGACACTCGCCTATCTTCTCGACGTGCTGGAACGCCGCGGCCCCCGCGATATCAAGGTCGTTGCCTTATTGATGAAGGACCGCGAATATCTGGCGAGCGTGCGAGTGGATTATTGCGGCTTCACGATTCCCGACGAGTTTGTCGTCGGTTACGGACTCGATGTCTCCAACCGGTATCGCAACCTGAGCTTCGTCGGCGTCTACGGCGAATCGGTGAACGCCGAAAAGTAGGGCAATTTCATCCTGCTATAATCCAGTTACGCTGTTTCGCTCGCGCGCTGGCTGTGCTTCAACGGCTCCGGATTATAGAGCGGAACGCTATCAGAGGACACTCCATGACCGACAATAAATGGCTCCGAAACGGCTTTGTCTGGATCATCCTGATCATAGCGGTAATCGCGCTCTGGTTCATGGTGACCAGTGGCGGAGAACGGACTCAATCGCGGGATCTAAGCAGCATTGCGGCGGATATTCGATCGGGCCAGGTGGCACGGTTGGAGCAGTCCGAAGATTCCAGCAAGGTGATGGTCTTTTACAAGGGCTCTGACCAGGTCGAGACGTTCCGCCTGCCCCCGAACGTCAACATCTACGATGCGCTGTTGCAGTACGGCGTTGAGCCGAGCGATGTCGACATCAACATCAAAGCGGCCAGCCAATGGGGGAACTGGCTCGGATTGTTGACCTTCATCCTTCCGACAGTAATTCTGATCGGGATCGTCGTTTTCATGATGCGGCAGGCGCAGGGCAGCAACAGCCAGGCTATGTCATTCGGTAAGAGCCGGGCGCGAATGTTCACTGGCAACAAGCCGACGGTGACATTCGCTGACGTCGCAGGCGTCAACGAAGCCAAGGAGGAGCTCGTCGAGGTCGTCGAGTTCCTGAAGTATCCCGAGAAGTTCTCGGCGCTTGGCGCCCGTATCCCACGTGGAGTCTTGCTCGTTGGCCCGCCGGGCACCGGGAAGACACTGCTGTCCCGCGCGGTGGCCGGCGAGGCTGGCGTGCCGTTCTTCAGCATCTCCGGGTCGGAGTTCGTCGAGATGTTCGTCGGCGTTGGCGCATCCCGCGTTCGTGACCTCTTCGATCAGGCGAAGCGCAACGCTCCGTGCATCGTCTTTGTCGACGAGATCGACGCGGTTGGTCGCCAGCGAGGGGCTGGTCTGGGTGGCAGCCACGATGAGCGCGAGCAGACACTGAATCAGATCCTGGTCGAGATGGATGGCTTCGACAGTGCGACCAACGTCATCGTGATCGCGGCAACGAACCGGCCCGATGTCCTCGATCCTGCGCTACTTCGTCCCGGGCGCTTTGACCGTCAGGTGATCCTTGATCGACCCGATATCGCCGGCCGGCTCGCTGTCCTTGAGGTGCATTCCCGCGGGAAGCCGTTCGAGGACGATATCGCGCTGGAGGATCTGGCTCGTCAGACGCCGGGCTTCTCCGGCGCGGATCTGGAGAACCTCGTCAATGAATCGGCGATCCTCGCGGCGCGACGAAACAAGAAAACGATCGGACGCAGTGAGCTGGCCGAGGCGATCGATCGCGTCGTTGCTGGTCCACAGCGGAAGAGTCGTGTGATCAGCGAGCGCGAGAAGCTCATGACTGCCTACCACGAGGCCGGGCACGCTCTCGTGGCGCGGATGCTTCCATATGCGGATCCGGTGCGGAAGGTCTCGATCGTTGCCCGCGGGATGATGGGTGGCTACACGAGCGTTGTCCCTGACGAGGATCGGTTCTTCTGGACCAAACGCCAGTTCGAGGACATGCTGGCCTACATCATGGGCGGTCGTGTTGCCGAGGAGATCATCTTCAACGAAATGTCGACTGGCGCTTCCAACGACATCGAACGCGCGACCGGGCTAGCCCGGAAGATGGTGACTGAGTACGGGATGAGCCCGACACTCGGCCCACTCGCGTTCGGGAAGAAAGAGGAGCTGGTTTTCCTCGGACGTGAGATCAACGAGCAACGCAACTACTCCGATGAGGTCGCGTTTCAGATTGACCAGGAGATCCGCCAACTCATCAATAACGCATATGCACAGGCCCACCAGGTGCTGAGCGACCACCGTGCCAACCTTGAGGCGATTGCGATGTTGCTGATGGAGAACGAGACAGTGGATGCCGAGCAGCTCGAAGCGCTGTTCGACTCACCGAAGCCACAACCGACACTCCACGGACCATCAAATCTGCCGGCGCCAGTCACGGGCGCTGAGTGGACAGAGCGGCGGGAACCGGATCCGGCCCCGCGTCTTCGTCCCCAGCCGGCATCTGGTTAGTCTCGAATCTCAAAAACAGCGACGGCGGCCGAAGTCGGCCGCCGTCGTTGCGTTCATGGGGTGGAGGCGAGGGGATTCGAACCCCTGACCTCTACAGTGCGATTGTAGCGCTC
>CALMXF010000158.1 GCA_937870985.1 uncultured Chloroflexota bacterium | reverse complement strand
GGGCTGTTCGCTGCCGCGTCTCCGAAGTACCGCTCGCTGGTCAAGGGAGTCGAGCTGGCGGATTCGGTCGCAGCCGACGGCCACAAGTGGCTGAACGTGCCGTATGACTGCGGCTTCGCCTTTGTCCGCGACGCCGACGCGCTGCGGGGCGCATTCAACGCAACGGGCGCGTACATCGCCGCGACAGCCGGGAGCGGCTGGGACCCCTCGTCGCACGTGCCGGAGATGTCGCGCCGCTTTCGAGCGCTGCCGGCCTGGTGTGCGCTGAAGGCGTATGGGCGCGACGGGTATCGTCAACTGGTGGAGCGCTGCTGCGCCAACGCGTCCGCGTTCTCCGACTGGGTCGAGGCAACATCTGGCGTCGAGGCACTGGCCCCGACACCATTGAATATCGCCTGCTTCCGCGCGATCGAGCCGGGATTGTCGGGCGACGAGACTGATGAATTGAATCGCTCAACCGTCGCGGCAATCCAGCGCGATGGGCGCGCGTTCGTGACTGCAACAATCTGGAACGGTCGCACAGCGATCCGCGCGGCGTTCGATAACTGGGCAACGACGCCCGACGACGTCGTGATCCTTCAGGAGGCAGTCGCCGACGCCCGCGAGACAGCTCTCAGGGATATGGGCCGGTGACGTACGCGGCCGACTAGCATTCGCACGCGACTCTGCTGCTCCCCGACGCGCCTCTTTGCTACGAGGTCGCTGTTTCTGATCGAGGCGACCAGCGGCGGACATCACGTTCGGGGTCGAGATAGCGAGCCTCGAAGATCGGCTCGGCGAGGATCGCCAGCATCTGCAGTACGCCATCGCCGGTGTTGCGGAAGCCGTGGACGGCCCCGGCCGGGATTAACACGCTCACGCCGGCCGCCACCTGCTGGCGACCATCGCCAACCCAGACTTCGGCCTCACCCGCGACGACCCGAAGCACCTCCTCGACGGCGTGAACGTGCGACGGCGCGCCATGTCCCGGCGCGCACCACTGCTCGAAGACGCACAGCTGATGGGCGCCGGTTGTCGCTGACGCATACATTCGGGTCTTGACGCCATCGCGCCAGACTTCGATCTCGCAGTCCGCCTCGGATCGAATGCGCATTACGAATCTCCTACTCCTCGCCGGCGAGCTCCGCGCCGTGTGGCTGATCCAGCGGTTGGGCCAACATCTCGTGTAATCGCGACTGACATCGACGAAACTTGCGCTCGAATCCACCGTATCCGTAGCTGGGCGGGAAGAGATCCTCCGGCAGGCAATCGCTGGAGACCAGTAGCGGAATGCTCCGGTCATAGACTTTGTCGATGAAATGCACGAAACGCAGCGCCATATCCTGGTCTTCGATCGGCGCCAGTCCGTCGATGGCCAGCACATCGAAGTCGCGGATCATGTCACTGAAATGGATCGGTGGGATCGTCACCATCAGGCGCTGAAGCTCGAGCCAGCGGATCGGTTCGGCCTGGTCATCGAGAACATCGCGTGGGACGATCCGCGGCAGTGCATCGTCGTTGCCGAAGCGCCGATGCCGATAGTCATCTCCGTCAATCCGGATAGACTCGAACACTGCCGCCAGGCTGCCAATCTCGCGCTCGAACTCATCCGCGCTGAACCGCCCTCTGCCGAGCTCGCCGGGCAGCGTATTCGACGTGACGATCAACCGCGCGCCACGCTCCAGCACAGCGCGAACAAACGAGGTCGCCAGCATCGTATTGCCGGGGTCGTCCAGCTCGAACTCGTCCAGACAGATCAGTCGCGCCTGCCCGAGCAGCTCCACGGCCTGCGGCATCCCGAGCGCGCCAACAGCGTAGGTCAGGTCGGCAAACGACAGGTACGCCTTCGGCACGCAGGCGGCGTGGCTGGCCGCCGCCAGCAAGTGTGTCTTGCCAACACCAAACCGGCCGTCGAGGTAGAGCGCCTGCCAGCCTGGCTGGGCTCCCCCGCGCCGCAACCGGCTGAGCAATCCGCGCCGCGCGTCCCCGTTGTCGAAGTCATGCGCCGCTACACTCAGACGATCTCGCGCCCGTTCCTGCGATGGATACCCCGGATCTGGCTGATAGCTGTCGAAGGTTGCGTCGTCAAAGCGCGGCGGCACGACGAACGAGGCCAGCGTCGGCGGCACGACATCGCGCCGGTCGGGCTGCGCCTTACTCACTCCCCGTCTCCCACGCCGAACCGGGGAGTCTGACGAGGAAGCGTGAAGCTGAAGGTTGACCCGTGCGTTGCGTCGCTATCGACCCAGATTCTCCCGCCATGCGCCTCGACGATCCCAGCCGCAACATACAGCCCCAGGCCGAGCCCCTCGGTCGATCCGCGCAACCCGGTGATCCCGCTGAAGTAACGCTCGAAAACGCGTTCGCGAAGCTGCGAAGACACTCCCGGCCCTTCATCACGAACCGACACCACAACGCTATCGTCGTTGGGCCGGAGGTCCACCGTCACGGTCGTGCCCGGCGGGCTGTAACGGATCGCATTATTCAGCAGATTCGATAGCACCTGGGTGACGCGGGTACTGTCGATCTCCACCCTGACTGGCTCGACCGGGCCAACGTATTCCACGGTATGAGTCTCGGTGGTGATCTGCGCCTCGGCGACGGCGTCAACGGCAATCTGGCTCAGATCGGCCGGCGCAAGGATCAGCCGCAGCCGCTTCTCCTCGATCCGCGAGACGTCGAGCAGGCGGTTGACGAGATCTGCCATCCGGTTGACCTGCATATCGATGGTCTCCAGCGGGCTCAACCACTCCTGGCCCGACGCATTCTTCCGGGCGCGGCGCAGCAGCAGCTGGGCAAACCCTTTCATCGATGTCAGGGGGCTACGCAACTCGTGAGCTGCCACCGCGAGGAACTGGTCCCGCGCGCGCGCCGACTCCTGCGCCTCGCGGTAGAGCCGCGAGTTATCGATCGCGACGGCCGCCCGGCGGGCCAGATGCTGAGCCATAGAAAGGTCGTCCGCATCGTAATTGCGCCCTGGCCGGGCTCGAATGAGCGAAATAGCGCCGAGAGTGCGGTCGCGCGCGACGATCGGCACGACGATCGCCGAGCTGAACCCGGACTGTCTGAGGCGACGGACACGCTGATCATCATCGAAGTCACCGTCACACCCGATGGCGCTCACCGAATACAGCCGCGATTGACCGCTGCGAGTGACGTCGGCGACGATATCCTCCAGTTCCGATTCGAACGAACGGACTGGGTCATGCTCATGGTCCTGGTCAGCGCTCTCGACCGCCTCGCGCTGCAATTGGTCCGCGTCATCCACCACATGAATGACACACACGTCCGCCTCGGACGGCGCTGCCAGCCGAGCAACGCGTGTCAGCGCCGTATGGTAGTCAAGCGACGACGCAAGGATGCGCGTCGCCTCACTCAGGAATATCTGGTGCTGCTCGTTACGGCGGCGCGCGTCAATATCGACGCAGGAGCCTGTATAGCCGCGGAAGGTCCCATCCGTGTCGTAGCGCGGAATACCGGTCGCGAGCACCCAACGGAATTCGCCATCATGGTGTCGCAGCCGGTACTCGATCTCATAGGCTGTCCGCTCGTCGAACGCAGACTGAAACCGGGTCATCGTCCGATCCCGATCGTCGGGGTGGAGATTCTCCAGCCAGCCGACGCCGAGATCCCGCTCGATCGATCGGCCGGTGAACTCGCGCCAACTGCGGTTTACGTATTCAAGCTGGCCGGTCACCGATGTCAGCCAGATCATGATCGGGACGCTCTCGGCCATCGCCCGGAACCGGTCTTCGCTCTCGCGCAATGACGCGAGAGCCTTCCGTCGTTCGATGAACTGACCAACCTGATGACCGATGGTGATCAGGACTGCATCGAGCGCGTCATCCGGCCGATCAACCTCGACACCGTAGAACTCCATCACGCCGAGGATGCGGCCCTCGGTCTCGATCGGGAACGCTGCGCCTGACCGCAACCCCGTCGCCAGCGCGCTGTCAGTGCGTTGAAACGCCAGGTCGCGAGCGATGTCCGCAACCCAGATCACCTGCCTCGCCCGCCAGACACGGTCGGGAAGGCTGTTTGGCATGGCGCCACGTCGTGAATCCAGCTCGAACGCCGTGATATCGATCGCGGACGCGCTCCAGACATCAACGCACTGAAGCGTTTCGGTCACCGCATCCGGCGCCCAGAATGTGCCAACATCCCAGGCACTCGCAACGCCGACCGCCTTCAGGACGGAACGAATGCCCTCCGTCAGCGACTCGGCGGTCGCAAGGGCGCGCGCCACCTCGTACTGGGCGGAGATGCGAGACTCAGCGCGCTTGCGTTCCCGGAGGTCGACCGAGACAACGACATGCCCTATCGGCTCGTTCGCGCTACTGTACAGCGACGAGATTGTCGTCAGAACAGGGAGTTGTCCGCCGTCGCGGAGCCGAACCACGAGCTCACCTTCCCATGTCGCATGGGTGGAGAGGTGGTGGAAGATGGCGTCCGCGTGTAGCCGGTCAACCATCTCAACGAGCAGATGCGCGAGGTTCCGGCCAACCATCTCAGCACGTGGGTAGCCGAACAGCCCCTCAGCGCCGCTGCTCCAGAGGATCACCCGGCCGGCTATGTCGGTCGCTATCACCGCGCCCTGCGCCTGGTCGATGACCTGCGCCTGAAACGCCAGCTGCTCCTCAACCGTTGCCCAGTCAGTGACATTCTTGACCGTGCCGACAAGGCCGACGATCTCTCCACTGTCGTTGCGTAGCGGGCCACTGGCGAGCAGCGCCGGGAACGTCCTGCCATCCTTGTGGCGATAGACAACACGTTCTTCGGACGCCGCGCCTCGAAAGTACCGATCGCTAAGCCCGACATCGTTCTCGTCTAGTAACCACCAGGGATGCGGAGGTCGCGTGCCGATCACCTCATCGCGATCGAACCCGACGAGATCGAGAAATGCCTGGTTCACCTCGATGATCGTGCCATCGACGGAACGCAGGACGAATCCATCCTGAACTCCGTCGATCAGCGATCTCAGGTACGAGGGCAAGGTGGCCATGGTTCGCTCAGACGCCATCCACGCTCCATTGTCGAGGTTCTGGCAAGATGACATCGGGTCTCATCGGCGGCTCCGCGGTCAGAGTAGATCACCCGGGACCAGGAAGCCCGATCGACCGGCAATCGATAATACTACGATCAGGCTGCTGCCCATTCCAGCAGTGACCTTCACGGATGGGAGATGCCGTTGACTGCCACACCGACCGGGATCGACACCTGGATTGCCGAGATGGCGTCAGCCGCCGTCCGGCTCGCCGCGCTTCGCGCCGTCGAAGGCGCAGCCGGGAATATCTCATTGTTCCTGCCTGACGATACACCGGGTCTCGACCGCTTCCTGTCCGAGCGCATGCCACGAGCTGGCAAGGCGGATGTCGGAGACAGCGCCGCATTGCCTCCCGGCGTGTTACTCATCACCGGCACCGGCCGGCGGCTGCCCGACCTCGCTCGCGACCCCGACCAGGCGCTGTGCGCCATCGCCTTCGATCGGGAAGGCGCAGTGTGGCTACACCGCGCGCCTGGTGATGTCCGGCCAACGAGTGAGATCGATAGCCATCTCGGCATCCATGCCGCGACGCTGGCCGGCCACGCTCGCGTTCATGCCGTCGTCCACGCCCAGCCACCGAAGCTGACCTGGCTCTCACACATCCCCGCCTACCAGGATCAGGCGCGCCTGAACCGCCAACTGCTCCGTTGGCAGCCGGAGACGATGGTCATGCTCTCGGATGGAATCTGCGTCTTGCCGTTCGTCACTCCCGGCACGCCCGAACAGGGCGAGCTGACGGCACGGGCCATGCGACAACATCGACTGGTGATCTGGTCGCAGCACGGCGTCGTCGCTCGCTCGGATCGCGGCCCGGCTGGCTGTGTCGACTTGATCGATTATGTCGAGACGGTGGCGGAGTACGAGGTGATCGACCTCATCGCCGGCCGGCCAGCTACGGGGCTGACGCTTGACCAGCTCCGCCAGATCGCTCGGCGCTTCGGCCTCTCCAGCGATCTGCTGGACAGCCTCCCGGAGGGTGTGCTGCTTCCCGGAAGCTGATGGTGTCGCGGGCTGGCCATCGTGTTGCTCTGGGTCTTCACAGATCGGGAGAACGGTGGTATCACGAACATCGTCGGTCATCGTGTTTCGCGTGTAGAAAGGGGACTCCATGAACGAGATCTTTCCCGTCCTGGCCGGCGTCCTCGTCGGTATTATCGCGATGCGGATCGCGTCACTGCGCGTGAGGACAGCCGCTATCATCTTGCTGAGCGTCGTGTTCGGCATCGCAGCCTCGGCTATCAGCGGCGAGCTGGCGCTGACCTGGGAGTTTGTCCTGGTCGACATCCCACTGGTCGCGATCTCGTCACTGGTAACGGTCTTCGTGGTGCGACGGATCTTCTCCGCCAATGTCGCCCATCGCTGATCGAGCCGGCGCCACGCGGCTATCCGGCAGCGCCTTCGCCAATCTCGCTGCCGAGTAGCCGCCAAATTATGTGTTAGGCCCCTGTTAACGTGACGATCGCGCTCATCACCGGAACGCTCACCATCATCCTGATCAACGTGCTGCTCTCAGGAGACAACGCCGTCGTCATCGCGATGGCGTCCCGACGCTTGCCACCTCCACAACGGCGCAAAGCGATCCTCGCTGGCGGAGCCGGGGCGATCGTGCTGCGCGTTGTCTTCACCATCGTCGCCAGCATCCTGCTGCGCATCCCGCTGCTTCAGGCGGCCGGCGGCGTGATGCTGGTCTGGATCTCCTGGCGGTTGCTGCGCGAGGAGCAGGACGAGCAGGACATTCAGTCCGCGACGACCGTCTGGGGCGCATTTCAGACGATCGTCGTCGCCGATCTGTTGATGAGTCTGGATAACATCCTCGCAATCAGCGGCGCGGCAAATGGGTCGATCGGACTGCTCGTCTTCGGGCTGCTCGCCTCAATGCCGATTATCCTGTTCTCATCCACGCTGATCGCCCGGATGATGAACCGCCTGCCGTGGCTGAGCCTGGTCGGCGCGGTGATTCTGACGATTACCGCCGCGCGGATGGTTATCGACGACAAGATCGTCAATACCCACATCTCCCCGACCCACCATCTGCTCGCGCTAACCGTGCTGGCCGTCACATTCACGGCTGTCGCTGTCGGCCCGTCCGCCGCCGGCCATCTCCTGCCGGCGCGCGCGCGCACGCACGACTCGCGCGATCAGGTCGTCTGAATCACGCGATCAGCGCGGCTGGCTCGCCCGGCTCTCCATCTCCAGCAGTGCCGCCTTGATCTCGAGACCGCCACCGTAGTCGCGCAAGCTACCGTCAGCGCCGATAATCCGGTGGCACGGAATATAGATCGACAGCGGGTTCGCTCCGTTTGCCGCGCCGGTGGCCCGCACTGCCCGTGGCCGGCCGATCTCAGCAGCGATCTGGCCGTAGCTGCGAGTTTCCCCGTAGGGGACAGATCGCACCGCCGCCCAGACCGCCTGCTGGAATGGAGTGCCCCGCAGGTCGAGGGGCGCGCGCAGCTCGGCGAGCTGGCCGGCAGCATATTCGTCCAGCTCGGCGATCGCCTGCTC
>CALMXF010000157.1 GCA_937870985.1 uncultured Chloroflexota bacterium | reverse complement strand
CAGCAGCGCGCCGCTCGCGATGAGGCCCAGCGGGTCGATGCCGAGCGCTACGCAGATTTCGCGGGTCTCGGGCAATACATGGATGGCGTCGCCATCGATGTCCACGCCCAGTCCGGTAGCTTCGCCCAGCTCAGCGAGCGCCGTCGCTAACCCACCTTCGGTCGGGTCGTGGAGACCACGGACGGTGACGCCGGCGGATTGCAGCGCTCGCGCGGCGGGAATTACGGAGATTCCGGGGCTAATCAGCAGGCCGGCTGCCGCCGAGATCGTTCTCGCTGTGACCAGTCCGGAGAGTTTTGCGGATGCTTCACGGGCCAGAATCGCGGTGCCTTCGATCGCGATCCCGGAGGCGAGAATGATGGCATCTCCCGACTCCGAACGCGATAGATCGTACAACGCGTCTGGCTCACAGGTCCCGATCATCTGGCCGACAAGGATCAACCGGTCCAGCCCGATCGTGATCTCGGTGTGGCCGCCGACGAGGGTGACACCAATTTCGGAAGCGGCCCGCGAAAGAGACGCGAATGATTGCTCGACTAGCGCCGGGGTGGTGTGCTTCTCGGGAAATAGTGCTGTGACGAGAATCCAGCGAGGAGTCGCGCCCATACAGGTGATGTCGTTTGCATTGACGTTGATCAGATAGCGGCCGGCGTCTTCGGTTGCAAAGGTGATTGGGTCAGTCTTGATGACGAGCGCGGTCTCATCTACCCGAATCGCCGCAGCATCGCGCCCGATCCCAGGTCCGATTATCACTGCCGGGTCAGATGTTGCGTAGCGGTCGAGGAGATCCCGCAGGAGCGGGCCGGGTAGCTTGCCCGGTGGCAGCAGCCTATCGTGAGTTGCCAACGTAGAGTCCCATCGTCTCGGCAGCGCGAATCATCTCGTGGTCGTCGGGGACGCGGCGTGGGCCGATTGCGACGCTCGAAAGCGGTGTCTGCTTGACGCTGCTGCCCTCGATCCCGACCATCACTCCGTCGGCGCCATCGTGGATAGCATGAATCGCCGCCGATCCGAGTTGTGTCGCCAGCAGTCGGTCGAAGACGACTGGTGATCCACCACGCTGGATATGGCCAAGGACGAGCCCGCGAACGTCCCGGCTGGTGTGCTGCTGCAAGGCGTTGGCCAATGACGCGCAGACTCCACCGAGCTTCCAGTGGTGCGCGCCGCCATGTTGCTCACGATAGACAGTTTCACCGGACGGAGCCGCGGAACCCTCGGCGATGACACCGATCGTGAAGTGGCTGCCTCGTGCTTCGCGCTGGCGAACCTTGTCCAGAATCTGCTCGATCGAATAGGCGCGCTCAGGAATGAGGATGATATCAGCGCCACCAGCGATGCCGGCAAATAGCGCTACCCATCCGGCGCTGCGCCCCATCACCTCAAGTAGCACGATCCGGTGATGCGACTCGGCCGTTGTGTGGAGTTTGTCAAGCGCATCGGTAACTGTTGTGATGCAGGTCTGGAACCCGATCGCGTAGTCAGTGCCATGGACATCGTTGTCAATCGTCTTGGGGATGCCGACGACAGGGATGCGACCTTTCGCGAACTGGTGGGTCAGGAGCATCGTGCCGTCGCCGCCGACGACGATCAGCGCCTCGGCGCCGACCTTCTCCAGCGTCGCGAACGCCTCGCTACTGCGATCCCGTGGCTCTGTCTCACCGGGGCCGGTATAGTCAGTCGGGTCGGTTCGGTTGGAGGAGCCGAGGATAGTCCCTCCGATGCGCAGAATGCCGCGCGTGTCGTTGATGTCCAACTCACGATAGCGGCCCTCAATCAGCCCCTCGTAGCCGTCCTCAATGCCAATGACACGGTCGCCATATTCATGCCGGGCAATCCTCACAACGGTGCGGATGGCAGCATTGAGCCCGGGGCAGTCCCCACCGCCGGTCATCAATGCGATCGTTTTCCTCATGCGTTCCTGATACCTTCGCGTGGCTGCGACCGGGTTCTCTGGCAGATCGTGGTTGCTATACTGATGCGCTGGCGTGACTGCGAGACCGGCATCCGAATGTCAATAGTACATGACGGAAACGGACACTTTTCCCGGCAAAGGCCGGCCAACACGATGAGGCAGAGAATGCAGGAAAGCGGAGCGTCCCAGAATCGCGGTTTCGTTGAGGAGCTGATCGACCAGGAGGATGATTTCGACCGCTGGTACGTCGATGTCGTCAAGCGTTCCGAGTTGGCCGACGATGCCCCCGTTCGGGGATGCAAGGTTGTGCGACCGTATGGTTTCGCCCTCTGGGAGAATTTTCAGGCCGCGCTGGACCGACGCTTCAAGGCGACGGGGGTGCAGAACGCCTATTTCCCGATGCTTATCCCCCAACACATGATGGAACGCGAGGCCGATCATGTCGAAGGATTTGCGCCAGAGGTCGCCTGGGTCACGCGAGGTGGCAAGAACGAGCTCGAGGAGCCGTTGGCGATTCGGCCGACCTCCGAGGCGATGATCTGCACGAAGCTCGGTGAGTGGATTCAGTCGTATCGCGACCTGCCGATGTTGGTCAATCAGTGGTGTTCGGTTCTACGCTGGGAGAATCGCCCGCGGGCGTTCCTCCGAACCAGCGAATTTCTCTGGCAGGAGGGACATACCGCTCACGCCACCGCAACCGAGGCGGAGAATCGGGCGATGATGATGCTCGACATCTACCGCGAATTCATCGAGACGGAGCTTGCGATACCGGTCATCCCCGGCGTGAAGAGCGAGAGCGAGAAGTTCGCCGGGGCTGTCCGCACCTACACTGTCGAGGCGATGATGGGTGGCAAGCATTGGGCGTTGCAATCCGGCACCTCACACTATCTCGGTGACAACTTCTCGAAAGCGTTCGGTATCGAGTTCCTTGATTCCGACGGCGAGCGCAAGTTCGCTCACGGCACCAGCTGGGGTCTCAGTCAGCGAACGATCGGCGCAGTGGTGATGGTCCATGGCGACGATGCCGGCCTGAAGCTGCCACCACGTGTTGCGCCGATCCAGGCCGTGATCGTGCCGATCTGGCGCAAGGATGCGGAACGTGATGCCGTCGAGGAACATGTGACTCGTGTCGTGGCTGCGCTGGACGGTGTGCGAACATTCGTCGATCGGCGTGACGACAAGACGCCGGGGTGGAAGTTCAATGAGTGGGAGCTTCGTGGCGTGCCTCTGCGGGTTGAGGTTGGTCCGCGGGATGTTCAGAACGGCAATGCTGTCGTGGTTCGGCGGGACACGCGCGAAAAGCAGGTCGTCTCCCTCGAATTGCTGGGCGACGTAGTCCCCAGTCTGTTGGAGACAATTCAAGCCGACTTGTACGCGGCGGCGCTCAAGCGTCAGACCGAGCGGACGGTCGAGGTCATGTCACTCAGCGAACTGTATGAACGGGCCGCGACGAATGCCGGTTTTTCGGTTGCTGCCTGGTGTGGCGACGAGGCTTGCGAAGCGACAATCAAGGAAGCGTCGAAGGCCACGATCCGTTGCCTGCCGTTGGACCAGCCGGCCGAGATCGGCCAGTGCATTGTCTGCGGCCGGCCGGGCAAAGCCCAGGCCATTTTCGCCCGCGCGTATTGATCAGCTCGAGTTGACAGAATGAGAGTGCGTTGGGCGCACTACGACTCTTCGTCCTCGAGAAGATCCATCAGGTCGTCGTCATCGCCAAGCAGCAATCGCGTGTAGGGGTTCGCCTCGGCGCGATAGGTGACGGCTTCTTCGCGCAACCTGCTCGATGAAGCGTCGATGCTGCTGACCCGCAGCTCAGCGGCATCGAGCATCTGGCTACATGAGGCTGCCAGCCGGACCGCCTCCTCGTAGGCGTCAATGGCGTCGGAGAGTGTCAGGTTCTCCTCCTCCAGCCGCCGCACCGCTTGTTGTAGCTGGTCCAGCCGTGCTTCGAACTCGCGCACAGGCGCGATAGCCCGGTCGTCGTCGATCATTCTTGCTCCTGTCGTACCGTCGCTCGAGCTCGGCCATCCTGAAATGCGATCTCAACCTGTGCCGCCTCGATCGCGCCGCTCGCCGTGGTCACCCGCCGTTCCTCGCCCGCTGTGCGCGTCGATACGATCGCGTAGCCGCGGCGCATGATTGAGCGTGGGTCGAGCAGCGCGGCGGTCGTGTCGAGGCTAGCAACCTCTCGGCGGAAGGCGGAGAGCAGGCGAGGCACGATTCTATGTGCGTCGCCGATGGTGTTGTCGACTTGTTGTCTGGCACGGTCGATCGAACGCATCGGACTTCGATGGTGAGTTGCGGTCAACCCGCGTTGGACCTGCTCTCGATCGGCGCGGATCACTTCACGAACAGACGATTGCGCCTGGGTGAGGGCGAACCCGAGTCGTACCACGATCTCCGCCGAGTCTGGCACGCATAGTTCAGCGGCGGCGCTCGGAGTCGGAGCCCGCAGGTCAGCGACAAGGTCCGCGATGCACGTGTCGGTTTCGTGGCCAACGGCGCTGACAACCGGCGCACGAGTGGTAAAGATTGCGCGCGCCAGTCCCTCGTCGTTGAATGCCGCGAGATCCTCGGCTGAACCTCCGCCTCGCCCGATGATGATGACGTCGCAGCGATTCGTATCATCGAGCGCGCGAAGGCTCCGCGTGAGCTCGGCCGGAGCATCAGGCCCCTGGACGATGCTGGGCGCGAGAATCAGCTCAACAATGGGAAACCGCCGAGTGACAACGTTCTGGATATCGTGCCAGACGGCGCCCTGTGCCGAGGTGACGACACCGATCGTCGCTGGCATCTTCGGAATCGGTCGTTTGCGCTCGACATTGAAGAGGCCTTCTGCCTCGAGTCTGCGCCGGGTCTCCTCGAACTGTAGTTGTAGAACGCCGACGCCGACCGGCGCGACGTTATCCACCATCAGCTGATATTGCCCGCGGGCCTCGTAGATGGTGATGCGACCGTGGGCGAGAACCTCTTCGCCGACTTGCGGCATCGCCAGAACACTGCGCTGGCTTCCGCGGAACAGGACACAGCTGATCTGAATCTCGTCCGCGCTGAGGTTGAAGTAGACATGCCCAGCGGCCGAGCGGGTCATGGTCGTGACCTCACCGCGAATCCACACATCGGTGAGAACCGGGTCGAACTCGATGAGATCCTTCAGGTAGGCAGTAGCTTCGGCAACCGTCAGGATCCGCACGCTGCCCGTCTCAGACGCCGTCGGGACGGATCTTAACGAGAGGACTCCCGTATTCAACTGCCTGCGCGTTGCCCGCTATGACCTCGATGACCGTTCCCGCCCGATCAGCGGCGATCTCATTCATGATCTTCATCGCCTCGATGATCCCGATCGTCTGGCCCTCCTCAACCCTGTCGCCTGACTGGACGAAGGGCGGCTCGTTGGGCGCAGACGCGACGTAGAACGTCCCGATCATCGGCGCGGTGATCGTGTGGTGCTCATCCGGGTTCGGCTGCATGTGTTCAGCGTGGGAGATATCGACAATCTGCTGCGTGAGATTGCCCGGCACTCTCGCGCTTTTCACCTGTCCCGCTCGCAACTTGAGACGCAGGTCTCGGTAATCGAGATCGAGCCGCTGGATATTGCCGGATCGCATCATTCCGATGAGTGACTGGACGAGAGTTGCCAAGTCATCTGAACCCAACGTTTCATCATGGCCGTTGTGTTGAGTCTCGCTGTCATCGTTCATGCAGCTGCTCTCCTACGTGACGCGTTCGAGATACTCGCCGGTGCGGGTGTCAATCTTCAGTGTATCGCCCTCGTTAATAAAGAGTGGAACATTCACAACGACGCCGGTCTCGAGGGTGGCTGGCTTGTTGCCGCCCGTTGCGGTATCTCCACGAAATCCCGGATCGGTCTGAGTGACGACCAGCTCGACGGTGATCGGCATCTCGATGTCGATTGCCTCTTCCTGGTACGTCATAAGATCGATCGTGTCCTGTTCCTTGAGATAGTTGACTGCGTCGCCCAGCGTTTCCTTTGTGAGCGAGAGCTGCTCGAAGCTGTCGAGATCCATGAAGATGTACGTGTCGTCTTCCAGATACAGATATTGCACACGTTGCCGCTCGAGACGGACGAGTGGGAAGCGGCTCCCCGCCTGAAATGTCTGCTGCGTCGTAGAGCCCGTCCGCAGATTCCGCATCGTCAGCCGGACGAACGCGCTGCCACGACCCTGCTTCACGTGTTGGTAATCGATGATTCGCTGCAATGTTCCGTCGTGCTCGATGATGAGTCCCTTGCGGAGGTCACCGGTATCGATCATCGTGGTCGATCTCCTGACTAGCGATCTGGGATCGCCATCTTCGACGCCGAGGTCAGGACCTCGACCCCGTCTTCGGTAAGGAGCACAACGTCCTCGACGCGGACGCCGCCCCATTCGGGCAGATAGACTCCTGGTTCGATGGTGATGACGTTGCCGGCCCGCAGGGTGTCAGTTGAATCGCGGCTGGCCGACGGCGCCTCGTGGACGCGCACTCCGACTCCATGGCCGAGACCATGGCTGAATGCATCGCCGAACCCTCGGCTAGCGATGTAATCGCGAGCCGCCGCATCCATCTCCTTGCCCGTCATCCCGACATGGATGCGTTCGATCACTTCCTCTACCGCACGCGCAACGATCGGGTAGACCTCCCGAAGTCGCTCGTTCGGTTCACCCACCCAGACCGTCCGGGTTAGATCAGCACAGTAACCCATGTACCGTGCTCCCATGTCGATGACAATTGGCTCGCCATCGCGGATGACACGGTTCCCGGGCTCGTGATGTGGACGCGCGGCGTTGGTTCCGGCGGCGACGATAGTAGGGAACGACGGACCTTCGGCACCCAGCTCGACGAACGCAACATGGATCTTCCAGGCGATTTCGTGCTCGGTTTGTCCAGCCTTGATCGTCGACGCAACGCGGTCAAACGCTTCGTTGGTGATCTCGAACGCCTTGCGCAGCAGCTCGATCTCTCCCGCGGACTTCACTGCCCGATACGCCTCGACTAATCCGTCCGCCTCGATCCACTCTACGTCGTGGGTCGCCGCAGAGAGCTGCTCGCTGATTCCGCGAAAAACGTCCTCAAGCATTGCCTGGCTTTCATAACCAATGCGTCTGGCGCCGGAGTTCTGGATGACTTCGGCGTCGGCGCGAGACCAGCCACCCTCACGCTGGACGACCCGGACGTGGGGCGCCTGAGCCTGAGCCTGGGTCACGTTCACCGAGCCGGTGACGAGCACAGCCTCACCAGGGGTCACAAGGAGGTGACCGGAGGACTCATTCGGCGCGGTGTCTTCCCCGGTGAATCCGGTCAGGTAAACCCTGTTTGACGGATGGGTGATCAGTATCCCGTCGAGTCCGCGGTTCGCGAGCTCTTCTCGCACCGCGTCGATCCGATGGCTGGCGTCATTCATCCGTTGGTTCTCCCTCTGCGTCGATAGCATCCATCAGGTAGCGAAGCGATAGCTCGTAACCAGCGGCGCCCAATCCGGCAATCGTCCCACCCGCGACGGCCGAGATCACTGAATGATGCCGGAACGGCTCGCGCGCGGCGATATTCGACAGATGCACCTCGATAGCCGGGGAGGGAACCGCCGCGATCGCGTCTCGCAGCGCAATACTGTAATGCGTCAGCGCACCCGGGTTGATGATAATACCAGAGGCAACCCAGCCATACCGTTGAATCTGATCCACCAGCGCGCCTTCATAATTTGACTGACTGATGACGATCTCGAATCCGCGGGCGCTTGCGAGATCCGTCAGGCGTTGGTCGATCTCATCGAGGGTCGTCGAGCCATAGATTCCCGGTTCGCGCCGGCCAAGGAGATTGAGGTTAGGCCCATGTAGAACCAGGATGAGCCGGCGTCGGACGATCGAGTCGCTCATCGAACCCATCCTCGTTGACGTAACATCTCGTTGCCAAGCAGCCCCAGCAACACTTCGTCCTTTGTGCCGGCGTATTCCGGGTGATACTCGAATCTGGCACGCTCGAAATACTGGACGACATATGTCTTGCCGTCCTCAGGATTTCGCTCGCGCATGGTCTCGCTGATTGGAAAGCCAAACGACATCAGCCCGCCGTTACTCCGCCAGTAGGCAACAAACTCGGCGCCCATGTTATGGCCAGTCTCCGGAAAATACGTTAGCCCCGGCTTTGCCACGGTAGCGGACGCCCAGGGGTCGATATCCCGCCGCGCAAGCGCCCAGCGACCCATGTGTCCGAGCAACACCTCGAACTCGGTGCCGGCGAACTCCGGGTGATACTCAAATCGCGCGCGCTCGAAATACTGCACGGAGTAGCGCTTGCCAACAAGCGGATCGTACTCGGTGAATTCTTCCGTCTTTGGATAGCCAAACCGGGCCAGCCCGCCGTTCTCTCGCCAATAGGCGAGGAACCCGTAGGCGAGGCTGTGCCCGGTCTCTGAGAAATAGATGCGATTGGCGGTATCGGGGAATGGCGAGATACGGGCGGCCGGGGTTGCCAGGCTGTTAACGACGTACCAGCTGGCTGGATCCTCATGGCCAAGCCGCCACGTTGCAAACCCGGCAATTTCTTTGTCGAGCACGAGATTGATCTTCGCCTCGAAGCTGGCTGCGTTCTCGTACCAGACCATGTGCTCGTCGCCGGTGTCGTCGCGATACCGAATCCAGGGTGCTTCCTGCTTGGTGTCGTAGCCACTTTCCGCGCCGTCTCGTAAAGCGATCTGGGAGGCTCGCGGGAAGCTGACTGATTTGGCGGGTGGCCCCTTGGTCGTATTCCAGTCATAGCCGTAGAACGGAATCCCGAGCAGAATCCGATTGTCCGGCATTTGCTTCTTCGCATAGGTCACAACATCTCGCACCCACCAGATCGGCGCGACGGGCGCCGGGTCAGGCCGGCCTGCGTATCCCCAGTCATAGGCCATGATCGCGACGTAGTCATTGACGGCCGCCAGCGCCTTGTAGTCGTAGACACCACCCCACACTGAGGGGGCATCGCTTGTTCTAGCGATGACGGCCTGGCTCACGATCCAGCCGCGTGGTTTGAATGACAAGTTCAGCCGGCGCATGAAATCGGTTAGCGCATCCCGATCAGTCTGATTGAGCGCCTCGAAGTCGATGTGAATGCCGTCGTACCCATTTGTGGCAACGACGTCGGCGAGCGCGGCGACGATCGCGTCACGCTTGCCCGCCGTGTCAATCTGCTTGGAGAACTCGTCCCAACGAGCCTCGTTCTGAATGAGCGGCACGATCTTCTTGCCGTGCGCCTGCACGAACGCGGTCACGGCCGGCTCCGAGAAATCCTTGATCGAGCCGTTGGGAGTCAGATGATAGAAATACGGCGACACGACATCGATCTGCTCGATGTTCTGCTCGAGCGATGCTCGGGATGTCGGGTCGTTTCCGACGTAATATGCCCATTTCGTGACATCCCGCGCTCTCGCGACGTTTTGGTCGCGGCTCGTGGCGACCAGACTGGCGGCGATTCCGAGCAGGAGGACAGTCGCGATGACTGCGGCAAGTCGGTCTCTCGTTCGGCGCTTCAGCTTCATCCTGCCGTCGCCGTCTCACCTTGAACGGCCGAGATATATACCCACATCGGGAACGCCGTCCCGTCATCTGACACTGCCGTGCCGTTGAACACCATGATCGGCATCAGGAATTCGCCGTTGTTACCTGCGCCAACCGAATAGGCAATCCCGACGCTTTCGACGGTGAACGTCGCGGTGACAGCGCCCGAGCCGGGAACACCGCTCATGTCAGCTTCAATCGCCCCATGTCCGGCGAGAACCTGGTTCCAGACTTCGGAAAGCGAGCGCATGCCGTATTCGGATGCGATGTAATCCGCGGGCCATTGGATGTTCGCTTCCCGGACTACGCCGTTTCCGGTGACGGTTATCGCCGCGGATGGGGACGCCGCCAGCAGAGGCGCAGGGTTGGATGGCTGTACGAGGACGACCGCCAGGTCCGAGCCGTCGTTTCTTCCGATGATGTGTCCTCCGCCAACACCAGAGCTGACCAATCCACTCGACGATAGCCAGCTTTCCGCTGCCGCGATCAAGGTTGCGTCATTGGCCAGCGCCGCCGAGGCTGTCGAGGAGTCACTGTACTGGATGACGCGCGACCGGACCGACAGCGATTTGCCAGAACCAGATACATGGAATGCGCCGTTCCCGGAGCTTTGAACCTCGCCGGATACGCCGAGCTGCGCGGCCATTGCCGATACGTCATCGACAGTGTAGTCAGGCCAGATGAACTTGAAGACCGTTCCGGTCTCCGGCGCGGAGACGGACGACTTGTCAAGGACGTACGTCAGTGAGAGCCGCCGGGATAGTCCGCCACTGACGATCTGGGCCGGCGGCAATGCGCCAAAGTCGCCGATAAGCGGAACCACCGTTGGTTCGGGCGCCGAAGGCTCCGTTGCCGGTTCCTGAGTCGGTTCGGCGGTTTCTTCGGTCGGGTCAGTTGACGCCGTGTCGGTTGGTTTCGCGCTCTGGTCGTTCGAGGCTGGTGTCCCCACCTTCGCCGTCGACGTGGCGCCAGCGATGGCTACCTGGGGAGTCGTCGGGTTCAGCGACGCGGTCGGACTGCCGCCGATCTGGCGGAGCGACGCCGACGTCGATGGATCCGATGCCTGAGATGGCGCGTCGTTGCCTCGCCCGGTCAACAACATGACGCCAACGAATGTGAAGGCCGCGACAAAGAAGAGAATAGCGATCAACGCATTACGTTGCGACGCGTCGCGGGTCGCCCGGCCCGGCTCTTGCCGGCGGGCGTCATACGTGCGGCGATCTCGCAACCCGATCTTTCCTTTCCCACCCGCCCTCGCGGGTGCTCTCCCGGCATACATGCCTCGAGAGAGTCAGACTGGACGCGATTCGAAAGCCTACACCACTTCCTGGATGCGGCGCAGATGGACAATCTGATCGCGCAGGAGAGCCGCCCGTTCGTACTCGAGCGCCTTGGCTGCGGTTTTCATCTGTCGTTCGAGATCGCCGATCAGTCGCGCCAGCTCATCTGGCGGAATCATTGCGACTTCACCATCGGGAGCATCGGCGTCGTAAGGTGTCGTGTCTTCCGCCGCCATCCTCACGCGGTCGGTCAGATCGCGAATCTCCTTCACGATCGATCGCGGGGTGATGCCATGCGATTCGTTGTGGGCCATCTGCCTCTCACGTCGACGATACGTCTCCTCAATTGCGCGGCGCATCGACTGCGTGATCGTATCGGCATACATGATTGCCATGCCCTCGACGTGTCGGGCGGCGCGTCCGGTTGTCTGGATGAGCGAGCCGTAGGACCGCAGATACCCTTCCTTGTCCGCATCCAGGATGGCAACGAGGGAGACTTCGGGTAGATCCAGACCCTCGCGAAGCAGGTTGATTCCGACGACGACGTCATAGATGCCTAGCCGCAGGTCGCGGAGAATCTCGATGCGCTCCAGCGTCTCGATTTCCGAATGCAGATAGTGGGTTCGAATGCCCATCTCCTTGAGATAGTCGGACAGGTCCTCCGCCATCTTCTTGGTGAGTGTTGTTACCAGGATGCGCTCGCCACGGGCGACGCGCTCGTTGATCTCGTGTATCAGGTCGTCGATCTGTCCCTTGGTAGGACGCACGGAGATCTGCGGATCGACGAGCCCAGTAGGACGAATGATCTGCTCGACGATCTGCTCCGAGTGTTCCATCTCGAACGGCCCCGGCGTTGCTGACACATGAACGATCTGGTGGACGTTCTCGAGGAACTCATCGAAGGTCAACGGTCGGTTATCGCGGGCAGAGGGCAGCCGAAAGCCATGCTCGATCAGTACATCCTTCCGCGCCTTGTCGCCGTGGTACATACCCCGCACCTGCGGGAGGGAGATATGTGATTCGTCGACAAAGAGCAGGAAGTCGGCGGGGAAGTAGTCCAGCAGCGTCCAGGGCTTCTGGCCCGGCTGTCGCCGGCCGAGGTGCATCGAATAATTCTCGACCCCCGCGCAATAGCCGGCCTGCTGAAGCATCTCGACGTCGTACATCGTCCGCTGGCTGAGGCGCGCGGCCTCCAGGATCTTGCCCTCACGATTAAGCTCGGTGAGCCGATGATGGAGCTCGTCAACGATATCGACGATCGCGACCTTCAGCTTTTCGTCAGTCGTCACGAAGTGCTTGGCCGGGTAGATGGCGGCCTCGTCGCGTTCGGCCAGGATTTCGCCGGTCAGTGGATCCAGCTCTACGATGCGGTCGATCTCGTCCCCGAAGAACTCAACCCGGACGGCAAGCTCGTCGTAGACCGGATAGATCTCCAGCGTGTCACCGCGGACGCGGAACGTGCCACGGACGAGTGTCATGTCATTGCGGTCGTACTGCACGTCGATGAGGTGGCGCAGAACCCGATCGCGGCGGACCGCCTGGCCGCGTTTGAGGCTGACGACCTGCTCCTCATAGTCCGACGGTGAACCAAGACCGTAGATGCAAGACACCGAGGCGACGATGATCACATCGCTTCGCGACCGCAACGCCCGTGTGGCGGCGTGGCGAAGCTTGTCGATCTCATCGTTGATCTGGGCGTCCTTTTCGATGTAGGTGTCAGATCTCGCGATATACGCCTCTGGTTGATAGTAGTCGTAGTAGGAAACGAAGTATTCGACTGCGTTGTCTGGGAAGAACTCCTTGAACTCACTGTAGAGCTGGGCCGCGAGCGTCTTGTTATGAGCAAGGACGAGCGTTGGCTTCTGGACGCGCTGGATCACGTTTGCCATCGTGAATGTTTTGCCTGAGCCGGTGACTCCGAGCAGCGTTTGCTGAGCCATTCCCGCCTCAACTCCGCGGGCAAGCTCGTCGATGGCTTGTGGCTGGTCGCCAGTCGGCTGCAGATCGGAGACGATGCGAAATGCTGGCATCAGACGTCGCTCCATTCTGGAGGGATGAAGAAGCCGGCCCCGAGGCTGGCCGGCAGGAACCGTCGAATTATGCCATACCCCGGACGTTTTCCCGTGCGGACGCGCGAATCCGACGCCGGCAGCAATCTCGATCTGACGGGTGAATTCAGCGTACGGCTACCTCCGATGCATCTCCACCTCAGTGGCGCACGCGATGGATCCAGTCCCGGAGACGCCCGCCCATCGAGCTTCCGTCATCCGGTGTGAAGCTGATATCTCGTCCTCTCCAGGTCCTGGGCCCGTCGATCGAGCTGGCAGTGGCGCTGGGCCGGCCACGCCTGAAGAACAGGATGATCAGACACCCAAGCGACAGCACAGTCGCGGCAATCTGGATGACGCCACTCGACATCAGCGCGACGAACGCGAAGACGACAACGAGACCCAGGTTCATGCTGGGGGATACCCGAGACAGGCTCGGTAGTTGGAATCGCCGACGGGTTGGGCCAGACGAAGGCGGGTGGACGACCCGCAGATGGGGATACTTCGGCTTCGGCGCGTCGTTCTCCATCTGGTCGAGGATCTCAATAATCTCTTCCTCGACCCTCGTGTACTTCTTGTCAGGCATGGCGGCCTCCTCCGCGATGCGGTGTGGGCATGGATGGGAGAGCGAGGGCTCCACGCGAATCCGCGAGATTCTGACCGGAACGGCGGGTGGCAGTAGCTCAGAATAGCCTACGCGCGAAAGCACGGCGATGTCCCGTTAGTGTACGACACTCGCGGCATCGCGAATGGCGTGTTTCGCGAACTCCGCGGCTCGGTCTTTGACCGATGGTAGACTTCGACGTTCAGCTCCTGTGCCGGCCGCTCGAAGCGATTGGCCGCCGGCGACTACCTCACGATGCCTTGACACTGGATGAGACGATGATTCGATATACCGTTGCCGATGACAATGGGACCGTGAGCTTCCTCGGCCCCGCCCATGTGATGAAGATGCTTGTGGCTGCATGCGCGCGCGGCGCGGCAACACTCGACGACCTGCTCGAGTTCAGCGTGCGATACGACGATCAGTTTTCTCGGAATGTTCTGGACGGCCTCGCGATCTTCGACGAGCACAATTCTCGAGAAAATACCAGCCAGATCGAGGCGGTCTTTGCTAGCCAGCCGCCGATTGAGTGGCCCCCTTTTCGAGTGTTCAACGATGTGACCCGGCGGGCGAGCACCCAGCCGGGTCATACTGGAACGATCGTGTTCAACCTGCGTTTCAAACGAATCGTGCAGGTGCAGAATAGTTATGCCGAAATTCTGCGCCGAGATCGGGGCCGTATTCGGGAGGGTGGCCGGCCCACCCGGATGCTGTACTACTACGATCTACCGTCGGAATGGTCGCTCGTGCCCTGAGCCTCTATTCGCGGTCTTTTCGCGGAGCAGGCTTCTGACGGTCGCCTGGCGAATCTACTCGCGGCTTCCGACGGAACATCCCGCCGAATAGCATCTGGGACATCTGATCGCTCATCGACGCGCGTGTCATCTCGTCCTGCGTCTGTTGCACGAGTTGGCCCTCGCGACGCTCGGTTGTTGCCCAGTCGGCCCTGGCGTCCCGAGCTTCGGTGAAGTGTGCGAGCAGTGTCTCATCGGTCTCGTCCGTTGCCGCTGCAATCAGAGACCGTTCGTGTTCCAGCTCTTCAATAGCAGTGTCAAGCCAGCGCAAGATCGCGCCACGGTTCGTTGCGCAGATATCGCGGTGCATCTCCGGGCTGCCGGCCGCGAGGCGGGACGCATCCCGGAACCCTCCGGCGCTGAGGTGCTTCATGTCCCGCCAGCCGGTGTCGCGGCTGACCGACCGCATGAGCGCGACAGAGAGCAGGAACGGCAGGTGGCTGATCCCCGCGACGTACGCATCGTGCTCGATGGCGTCGATGAAGAGCGGCTCGGCGCCGAGAGCATTGACCATACCGAGGACTGTCTGAACCGCGGTCTCGTCGGCCTGGACACTCGGCACAACACACCAGGTCGCGTCCTTGAACAGAGCAGCGTCTGCGCCCTCGACGCTCTGGGTCTTGCCCGCCATCGGATGGCCCCCGATGAAGCTGACGTTCTCCGGCAGCGTCGTTCTCGCCCACTCCATGACCTCTGCCTTGGTCGAGGTCGTGTCGGTGACGACTGCGCCGTCCTTCAGATGCGGGGCGATCGACTCCATCACTCCCCGAACCGTCAGCGGCGGCACGGCTAGCACAATGAGATCGGCGCCCTGGACGGCGCGCGTCAGGTCCCATTCGGTGTTATCGACGGCCTTGAGCTTCTTACTGTAATTCTGGTGCTCGAGGTCGAGGTCAAAACCCGTGATTGAAAGAACTGCCGAACGGTTACCGTCCTTCGTCGCCCAGCGGCTCAAACCGAGGCCGATCGACGAACCGATTAATCCGAGACCAATAATCGTCACCTTTTGCATGGTGTTCCCTTCAAGCTGTCGATGGGGCGCCGGGTAATTAAGGGCTCACTGTGGCGCGAAAAGTATAGCAAACCACCCCCAATGCTCTGGCGAAACTCATGGTGTCGGTGACGGAGTAGCGGGAACGATCGTCGGGGAGCCAGCCGGAGGGGTGATCGTGCCGGATGTCGTGAAGTCGCTCAGCAACGGGTCGATACGAATGAACAGCACGATGAACGTCACGATCAGAATGACGATGGCGATGGCAAGGGTGGCCGCCACCGCACTTTCGCGTCGTGAAGATCCGCTTCTGGTCATTGCTGCGCCATCGTCTCTGGAGAATAGCTCTGCCAGTTGGCATTCCGCGGCTCGTTCGGGTTCGTGGCCGAAAGGATAGCAGTGACGAGCGAAGCATTCGTGACTCGTTTGCTACACTGGCCTACGTTGCTCGCGCGTAAGCGCGAGGTGCGTCGGCGCGCCGCGCTGCGAGAAAAGGACAAACGAGATGACTGATTTCCGGAACTACATCAATGGCCGGTGGGTCGATGCGAAGGGCGGCGGCGCGATTGAGCGCGCGAACCCGGCGACTGGAGCGATGATCGGCAGCTTTCCGAAGAGCGGGCGCGACGACGTGGTCGCAGCTGTCGAGGCGGCTAACGCTGCGTTCGACACGTGGAGGCGATATCCCGCGCCGAAACGCGGTGAGATCCTGTATCGAGTTGGTCAGCTGATGATGGACCGCAAGGAACAGCTCGGCCGCGAGATGACCGAAGAGATGGGGAAGGTTCTCACCGAGGCCAAGGGTGATGTCCAGGAGGGCATCGACATGGCGTTCTACATGGGCGGCGAAGGACGCCGGATGTTCGGTCAGACCGTGCCGGCCGAGCTGCCAAACAAGTGGGCGATGTCTGTCCGGAAGCCGCTCGGGGTCGTCGCTGCGATCACGCCCTGGAACTTCCCAATGGCGATCCCGACCTGGAAGATCATGCCCGCTCTCGTCGCTGGGAACACCGTTGTCCTGAAGCCCGCATCCTACACGCCCCGGATGGCGGTGCGGCTGGTCGAGATCTTCGAGGAAGCTGGCCTTCCGAAGGGGGTGCTGAACCTCGTGATCGGCAGCGGCCAGGAGGCGGGCGAGGTTCTGCTGGAGCACCCTGATGTCGCGTTGATCTCATTTACCGGGTCAAACGAAACAGGCACGCATATCAACGTTGAGGCGGCAAGGTCGCTCAAGCGCGTGTCACTCGAGCTGGGTGGCAAGAACGCGATCATCGTCATGGATGACGCCGACGTCGACCTGGCCGTTGAAGGCATCGTCTGGAGCGCGTTTGGCACCTCCGGCCAACGATGCACTGCCGCCAGTCGGGTGATTGCGGACCGCAAGGTTGCGGACGAGGTTACCCAGAAGATCGCGGACCGCGCAGAGGCGATGCGGCTCGGGGACGGTCTGGACGCATCGACCGATATTGGGCCAGTCGTCAGTAAGTCGCAGCTCGAACGGATTCAGTCCTACATCGTCATCGGCAAGGAAGAGGGCGCTGAACTGGCCGTCGGCGGACGAATCGCCGACTGGGATGACCTCTCGAAGGGTCACTTCCACCAGCCGACTGTCTTCGGTAACGTCAAGCCGGACATGCGGATTGCCCAGGAGGAGATCTTCGGGCCGGTGACGGCAGTGATCCCGGTCGACGGTCTGGACGAGGCCATCCGGGTGGCCAACAACGTGAAGTACGGCCTCTCAGCCTCGATCTACACGCAGGACGTGAACCGCGCGTTCCATGCGATGCAAGAGCTCTACACCGGCATTTGCTACATCAATGCCGGCACGATTGGCGCGGAAATTCAGTTGCCGTTTGGCGGCACCAAGGCGACCGGTAACGGTCATCGTGAGGCCGGCCAGGCAGCGATGGATGTCGTGACCGAATGGCAAGCGATCTACGTCGACTACAGCGGCCGGCTGCAGCGCGCGCAGATCGACGAGGTTCCCAGCGCTGACGCATCCTAGACACAATAGAGATCGACGCGGGGCCGGCTAGCCGGCCCCGTTCTTCATGCCTCGTGCGCGGAAACGTGGACGCCGCCGGGCCAGACCTTCTTCTCAACCATCGCGCAGTGATGATGGATGACCTGCAGGCCGAGCTCCGTCGCATAGGCGATCAGCTCTTCGCTCTCGGCGCCGGGTTGCAGCCAGAAGATCGGGATTCCAAGCTCGGCGGCCTCGGTTGCGACTCGTCGTCCAACCCATGACGGGACGACGACATCGACGACATCGGGCTTCTCCGGCAGATCCTTCAGCGTCGGGTAGATTGGGTCGCCATCGACGCTTTCGGCATTGGGGTTCACACCGTACACGGTGTAGCCGGCCTGCTTCAGGTTTCGGTAGATTCGGTTTCCGAACTTCTCGGTGTTCTCAGATGCGCCGACAATAGCCCAGATCTTGTGGTTGATGGCCTCGTCGATGATTCCGCGCATTGGCCGTTGCTCTGCCATGAGTTCTCCCATCGCGCGCCGGTTGCAAACGGCATCGCTCTTCTCTTCGAAACAACAAGAACGGCCGGGCATTCCGCCCGACCGTTTCATCATGCGGGAAGGGAGGGATTCGAACCCTCGGTGGACTTATAAGGCCCACAACCGCTTAGCAGGCGGCCCCATTCGACCACTCTGGCACCTTCCCTTACAGGGCAGTTCAGCGCAGAAAGTGCATCGACTTGGGTCAATAACACCAAATGCTCGACGCTGAATGCCGGGCGCAAGTATAGCAGAGGCCGGTCAACCGTTTCCGGGATCCATGCTGCCGATCTGGATCGGATGCGTGTATAACCGAAGATCATAGGGCCGCTCGAAGCAGCGGTGGCTGGCAGGCTGGAGGAACGGCAGTTGAGTGGATCGCCCGCGCGACAGACGGGCTGGGGGGTTGAACGCCGCGCAGCGTTGCTGGGAGGCGTCCGTCCTTTTGACGAACTCTCGGAAGAGACACTCCTGTCGATTGCGGGACGTAGTCGCGTTCGGTCGATCGAACGTGGTTCGATCATCTTCGTTGAAGGACAACCCGCCGACGCGGTTCACGTGCTTGCCGAGGGCGAGGTGCGTGTCATTCGCGAAACCGATGATGGACGTGAGGTCATCCTCCGTTTGATCCGGCCGGGCGAGATGTTCGGTGGCGCAGGTGGTTGGGGTGTCGACAACTACCCGGCGACGACGATGGCTGCGGAAACCTCGGTCGTTCTCGTGTTGCCGGCGATTGAATTCCAATCGCTGATTCGAGAATTCCCCGATTTTGCGATCTCGGTAATCAGAGAGCTCGGGTCTCGACTTCGTGACGCTGAATCACGCATCCAGGAATTGCAGACCGAGCGCGTCGAGCGGCGCATTGCCCGGATGTTGCTCCGGCTGGCAAACCGCACGGGGACGCGCACGGCCGTCGGCATCGAGATCGACGTCACTCTCTCGCGTCAGGCGATTGCTGACCTCTGTGGAACAACGCTCAGTACCGCAAGTCGCGTGCTGAGCGCGTGGGATCGACAAGGCATTCTGATCGCCGCGCGTGAGCGTGTCATCATCCTCCGCCCTCATGATCTTGTCGCAATCGCTGAAGATATCGCCGACACCACCAATTGACCCGGCGTCTTTGCGCTGGCGCAAAGACGCGCTCTTCTACGTCTGGCATATGTTGGTGAAGCGTGCCGGACGGCGTCGATGGCAAGGACAAGCCATGATGGTTGAAGAGATCATCTCTACTGACACCAACCTCGATGATCTAGTGACCAGGTATCCACAAACGGTGCCGGTGTTCCTTCGCCACAGGATGTTGTGCTTCGGGTGTGATCTGGCGCGATTCGAGAGTATCGGCGACGCTTGCCGGATTTACGGCGAGCCCGTGGAGAGACTGCTCGAGGAGCTCATCGAGGCGATTCGGACGGATGATCCGTCACCGACCGCGCTTTGACGGGATTGGGTCAGGAGGAGAGCGTGCTGTCCGCGCTGATGGACGAGGACATGATCCTCACGATTCTCAAGGAAGTGTATGACCCCGAGCTCGGGATCAATGTCATCGATCTCGGTCTGGTTTACGGCGTCGAGATCGTCGACAACGGCGTTATTGTCACGATGACGCTGACGACTCCCGGCTGCCCACTTCACGACGTTCTGACCGAGGCGGTCGACTGGGCCGTCCGTACCCACATTCCGGGTGTAGCGACAGTGGATGTAAATCTGGTCTGGTCGCCCCCGTGGTCGCCAGACATGATCACGGAAGACGGCAAGCGCGAATTGGGGTGGTGGTGATGGCGCTCATTCAGCGACGCCGGTCACGCGGCCAGGCCGGGGACGAGACAATCGACGCGGACTGGAAGATCAGCGAGGTGCTTCGCGTCTATCCGCAACTTCTCGAGGTGCTGATCGACACAGCTCCTGCCTTCAGCAAGCTGCGAAACCCGGCCCTACGTCGGGTTCAATCACGCCTGGTCACGGTCGCGCAGGCCGCCCAGATCGCTGGACTCGAGCCAGATGCGCTCGTCCAACGGCTCAATGCCGCAGTCGATAGCGACGCTGTCGCGCCGGCCACGGTCTCGGGTAGCCAGCCGGTTGAACGTGTCCCTGAGGAACGACCGGCCTGGCTTGACGCCGCCGATATGGCGCTCGAGCTGGACGTTCGTTCGTTTCAGGATCGCGGCGAGGAGCCGTTCGGCGCGATTATGGGCGCCGCGCGCGACACGCCAGAGGGTTCTATGTTCCTGCTACGAAACACGTTTGAGCCGGTCCCCTTGTACGACGTGCTGGCTATGCGCGGCTTCGAGCACTGGACGTCGATGGATGCGGCAGATGACTGGCGCATCTGGTTCTTCAACTCGGGTGAATCACGCGCTCCCGTGCCGAAGGAGAAGGCCGCTCCCGCGCAACCTCAACCGGCTGACACGGATTGGTCGCGTCCAGACGCAGTCGTTACGATCGACGTGAGCGAGCTGGTGCCACCCGAACCGATGATTAAGATCCTCGAGGCGCTTGAATCACTGCCAGACGGTTCGTCGCTGCTGGTTCAGCATGTTCGCCGGCCGATGCACCTGTACCCGCAACTCGACGCAATGGGATATCGCCACGACACGCACGAGCTGGCGCAAGATCGTATCGAGGTGCTCATCCAGAAGCCGCCATTTGGCGAGGCAGCGGAGTGAAGCCACCGGCCGCGCCACCACGGATGGGCGGTGGGATCAGTTCGGCGAACGCTCCCGATCTCGACATCCCGGCGCGCTTCATGGTGCTGGCCATGATCGGGATGCTGGTGTCCGCGGCGATCGGTCCGTGGGCCTACCCATTACTGCTGAAATCGTTCTATACACCGAAGCTACTCGCATTCGTTCACCTCAACACATTGGGAATCATCGCTCCGCTGATCGTCGGCGCCAGCTACCAGCTCGTCCCGGTTGTGCTCCAGCAGCCGTTGGCCGTCCCGCGGCTGGCGCGATTTTCGTTCTGGGTCTATCTCACAGGGATTCTGCTGTTCCTGCCATCACTCGTTACAACATGGCAGCCCGGTCTCACAGTTGGCGGGGCACTCACGTTTACTGCGCTTGTCATGTACGCAGCGATCGTCTGGGGCACGCTTGCGGAAGCGCCGGAACGTGGAGTCGTCCGCTGGCATGTCGTCGCGGCGCTGACTGGGTTGCCGCTTGGCGTGCTGGCCGGCCTCTTGCTGGCGCTCAACAAAACGACCGGCTTTCTCGAAGGTTCGGGGCTATCGCTGCTAGCGGCCCACGCAACGCTCATGATCGTCTGCTGGATCGCACCTCTTCTGTTTGGCGTCGCATATCGGTTAGTCGGGATGTTCACGCTGACCGAGGATCGGCTTTGGCACCGGGTTGCATGGGCCGAGCTTGGCTGCACCGTGGCTGGCGGGTGGCTTCTGGCAGGCGCGTTGCTGCTCTACCGAGAACGCGCAATTCTGGTGGTTGCAGCTGCGATTATTCTTGCCGGCCAGATTCTCTTCGCCGTTCAACTCGCCCATCTGTACCAATCCCGCCGGCGCAAGGTGATCGATGTCCATATCCCGTTCGCGCTGACCGCCGCGTCGATGGGTATCGTGGCGGCGACAGCGCTCACGATCGGGATGGTCCGGGAGGCTGGACCGACGTCCGGACTCTGGGTCGCCTCCGTATGGCTTGCCCTGGCCGGGTTGGCGATCAGCGCCATCCAGGGCTTCTTCTATAAGATCGCAACGTTCCTCGTCTGGCTCAATCGGTATGCGCCGGTCGCCGGCCGAATGAGAGTGCCACGGCTGGAGGAGCTCTATAGCCTCAGGCTCGCCCGTATCGGGTGGGTCGCCTGGCTCTCGGCGCTGCTGGCGACGCTTGCCAGTCTGCTCTGGCAGGAACCAGCGATGGCCACTATCGGTGGCGTGCTTGCCACCGTCGGACTTGGCTGTTTCCTGGGGAACGTTGTGCGGATCGCCAGCCACTGGCAATCCGGAATATCGACGCGCGTATTGGGGCGATTTCGCCGGGCTCGGCGGGACGCTGTAGGAGAAAGGGCTGTGCATGTCGGCACAGGCGAGTGAGACCGTTACGATCGATGTCCGTGGCATGGTGCCACGTGAGCGTCATCCGCTGATCTTCTCGAAGATCGATGGCCTTGCCGCGGGAGAAACGCTGCGGCTGATCAATGACCACGATCCCAAGCCGCTCTACTATCAGTTGATGGCCGAGCGTCCTGGCGCGATCGGCTGGGAGTACCTCGAAGAGGGTCCTGAAGTCTGGCAGGTCAGGATGACGAAGCAGTAGCGAACATCGGTGCTGCAGCACAACGCCCCGGCCACAATGGCCGGGGCGTTGTTGTATCGGCGGAGAGGGAGGGATTCGAACCCCCGGGGCTCATCACCCAACTGTTTTCAAGACAGCCGCCTTAAACCACTCGGCCACCTCTCCAGATGGCGCCAGCGCAATCAGTGTCGCGCGTGCGCCATGGTGATTCTACACCGGCCCGATCTGCTGCTGGCCACCGAGATAGGGTCGTAGCACCGTCGGGATGGTGATCGAGCCATCCTCGTTCTGGTAGTTCTCGATGACTGCGATCATGGTGCGTGGCATACCGAGCCCCGAGCCGTTCAGAGTATGGACGAACTGCGGGCGTTGACCCTCGTCGGGCCGGAACCGAATGTTCGATCGTCGCGCCTGGAAGTCGCGGAAGTTCGAGCACGACGACACCTCGAGCCATTCATCGACTCCCGGCGCCCAGGCCTCAAGATCAATCTTTCGCGAGGCCACGAATGAGAGGTCGCCGGTGCAGATCTCCAGCGTGCGATACGGGAGTTCCAGCCGCTCGAGCGTCTCGGCGGCGTCGTGGATGAGGCGCATGTGCTCCTCGGACGAGTCCTCCGGTCGGACGAACTTCACCAGCTCGACCTTGTCGAACTGGAAGAGCCGCTTGATCCCACGGACGTCGCGGCCGGCGCTCGCCTTTTCGTTACGGAAGCAGGCCGAGTAGGCGGTGTGATTGATCGGCAGTTGCGAGCCGTCGAGAATCTCGTCCCGGTACATGTTCGTCACCGGGACCTCGGCGGTCGGGATCATCCAGAGATCCTCGGCCTCGTCGCGGAAGAGGGTATCGGCGAACTTCGGCAGGTTGCCGGTGCCGACCATCGCCTCGCGCCGGACGAGGTAGGGCGGGTAGACCTCCTCGTAGCCTTGCTCGCGGTGCAGGTCGAGCATCCAGGTGATCAGTGCCCGCTGGAGGCGCGCGCCATCACCGCGGAGGAAGTTGAAACGCGATCCTGATACCTTCACTCCTCGCTCGAAGTCGATGATCCCCAACTGCTCACCGATTTCCCAGTGCGGTCGCGGCTGGAAGTCGAACGTGCGGGGTGTTCCCCAGGTGCTGGTGATGACGTTATCTGTCTCATCCTTGCCAACTGGCACCTCGGGGCCGGGTAGATTTGGGACCAGTAACTGGAGGTGCTGCTGCTCAGCGTCGAGGGCGTTGACCTTGTTGTTCAACTCGGCGATCTCGTCACCCAGCCGGCGCATTTCGGCGATATGCGCGTCGCGCTCTGCGCCGGCCGGCACCTTGCCGGTCTTGCGCGAGCCCTCGTTGAGTTGCGCTCGCATGCCCTCGACCTCGGTGAGGGTTGCGCGGCGCTGTTCGTCGATCGCCAGAATCTCGTCAATCGGCGCAGTCGTCTGCAGCTTCGCGATCTGTTCCTTAACGTAGTCGGGCCTCTCCCGGATCAGCCGTATGTCCAACATCTGTTGTCTCCGTTTCGCGTGGCGTCGAAAGTCATCGTGTTCTGCGCCTCGCGCGACTGCAGGCCAGCCCGCCACGAGTGCCAGATCGCGGGTATGCGACTCGATTGATGAATGCAGCATGGTCACCGGCTGGTTGGCCTGAGACCACTTCGTTCGACCGCTGATGAATCATTGTGACATATCGCCTCTCATCAGTTTCGAGGTGACAACGAAAGACGCCCCACGATGTAGGACGTCCCGAGCAGCCGACCCGAATGGGTTGCTGGCTGCTCAATCGCTTGCACGACTGTGGAGATGGCCGATCGCGATTGATTCAAAGTCCGGAATGAACCTCAGCCACGAATCCGACACTACCGCGCTCATTCGGCGCTGAATCGTGTAGTACCGGCCGGCCTTCGGCTCGAACGGAAGGCGCGACAACCGCATCTTCGAGTCGGTCAGCAACTTCCCCCCCTTGCGGTGGTTGCAACTGCGGCAAGCCGACACCAGATTCTCCCAACTGTGCACGCCGCCACGGGAACGAGGGATGATGTGGTCGATGGTCAGGTCAGCGGTGCGGCTGCCGCAGTACTGGCAGGTGTAGTTGTCACGAATGAAGATTTCCCGCCGAGTTAACTTCACTCGTGGATGTGGCCGGCGAATGAGATGACTCAGCCTGATCACGGACGGCGCTTCGATCGTGCTCGACGCAGTGATGATACGAACCTGGTAGACATCGAGCACCTCAGCCTTGTCGTGGATGATCAGGCCGATTGCGCGGCGCATGTTGCAGACGTTCAAGGGTTCATAGTTCTGATTGAGAACCAGAACCATCTGCCGTGTGGCGATCGGTTGGAGAGGCTCCGTGGGTTGATTCATCAGTCGATGTGCTTCCAGGCCGCTCTCGCACGGAGCGTGCATACAGGCCCAGGGGACGAATTCGCACTCCGTGATCATAGCAACGCCAGCAGCCATCGCGCAAGCGTCTACAGGCTATACGGACGCAGCGTCCGGACACTTCCGGCGGCCCAATTCTTCACACTCCCGGATTCAGTCGGCTGCGAGCGCTGGCTCCGCATGCAGCACCCGTAGCGCCTGGCCAGTGTATGACGCCTCGACCTCGGCGATCGCTTCCGGCGTGCCAGCGGCGATGATCTCTCCACCGCGATGGCCACCTTCGGGGCCAAGGTCGATGATCCAGTCTGCCGACTTGATGACATCGAGATTGTGCTCGATCACCAGGATCGTGTTTCCCGCGTCAGCAAGGCGCTGGAGCACACCGAGTAGCCGCTCGATGTCAGCAAAGTGGAGGCCGGTCGTTGGTTCGTCGAGGATATAGAGCGTCTTGCCAGTCGCCCGCCGGGATAGCTCGGTTGCAAGCTTCACTCGTTGCGCTTCGCCGCCGGAGAGCTGCGTGGCCGGCTGGCCGAGATGGATATACCCGAGGCCGACATCAAAGAGGGTCTGCATCTTGTTGCGGACCTTTGGGATATTCTCGAAAAACTCCAGCGATTCCTCGACAGTCATGTCGAGCACATCGGCAATGCTCTTGCCCTTGTATTCGATCTCGAGCGCCTCGCGATTGTATCGCTTCCCATGGCAGACCTCGCACGGAACATAGACGTCGGGAAGGAACTGCATCTCGATCTTGACGATTCCATCCCCGGAGCACGCCTCGCAGCGCCCGCCCTTGACGTTGAACGAAAAGCGGCCGGCCTTGTAGCCGCGTGTCTTCGCCTCGGGCATCGCCGCGAACAGCTCGCGAATGTGGGTAAACACGCCAGTGTAGGTGGCCGGGTTGGAGCGTGGCGTGCGACCGATCGGGCTCTGGTCGATGTCGATGACTTTGTCGATGTGCTCAACCCCGTCGAGCCGGTCGAACGCGCCGGGTCGATCGTGCGCGCGATAGAGAATCTGGGCAAGCCGACGATAGAGCGTGTCACTGATCAGTGTGCTCTTGCCAGAACCCGAAACGCCGGTTACGCAGATGAACGTCCCTAGCGGGAACTCAGCGGTGACATTCTTCAGATTGTTCGCTCTCGCCCCGGCCAGCACGAGTCGGGCTCCGTTGCCGGCGCGCCGTGTCGTCGGGACAGGAATCACCCGCCGGCCACTCAGGTAGTCGCCAGTGATCGAGCTCAAGTCGGCGATGATGTCGTCGAACGTACCCTCAGCGACTATGTGCCCACCGTGTTCGCCGGCGCCGGGGCCGATGTCGATGATCCAGTCCGCCGCTCGCATCGTCTCCTCATCGTGCTCGACGACCAGCAGCGTGTTGCCGATATCGCGGAGTTGGGTCAACGTATGGATCAAACGCGCGTTATCACGATGATGCAGACCGATCGACGGCTCGTCCAGCACATACATCACGCCCATGAGCCGGCTGCCGATCTGTGTTGCGAGCCGGATTCGCTGCGCCTCGCCACCGGAGAGACTCGCGGCCGCACGGTCCAGGGTGAGATAGTCGAGGCCAACATCAACCAGAAACCCGAGCCGTTCGCGAATCTCCTTGAGCACCTGTCGGGCGATGAGCATCTCCCGGTCAGAGAGCGCGCCGGACTGCAGGCGCTGGACAAAATCGAGCGATTGCTGGATCGAGTTCCGGGCGATGTCGACGATCGAGTGACCATCCACTGTGACCGCAATGACTTCGGGCCGGAGGCGCGCGCCCTTACAGGTCGGGCATGGGCGCGACGCCATGTACTGCTCCATGTCCTGCCGGATGTAATCGGATGTCGTCTGCCGTAACCGCCGCTCGAGGTAGGGGATCACGCCCTCGTACTTGACGGTGTACTGTCTGCGCCGGCCACTGCGGGCCGTGTAACGCACCGTCAGCGTTGGGTGGCCGTCCCCGTGGAGGACGAGCCTGCGCTGTTCGGGGGTGAGGTCGCGGAACGGGATGTCCATCGGGATATCCTGCGTCTCGGCAAGGGCCGCAACCATCGCTTCATACCAGGCGTTCGCATCGCGTCCCGGTCGTGACCAGGGCGAGATGGCGCCATCGGCCAGCGTCAGGTCCGGATCCGAGACTACGAGATCCTCGTCGAATTCCATCGCAATGCCGAGCCCTGTGCAGGTCGGGCAGGCTCCATGTGGGCTGTTGAACGAGAACGAGCGCGGCTCGATGTCACCGATCGAGACGCCACAGACCGGGCAGGCGAAATGCTCCGAGAACGGCAGTTCCTGTCCATCGATGATCTGAATCGTGACATTGCCGTTGCCGAGCCGCAGTGCCGTCTCAAGGGAATCGATCAGGCGAATGCGCAGCGCGTGCAGATCCTCATCCGACTCGTGGCGCACGACAAGGCGGTCGACTACCACCTCGATCGTGTGCTTCTTGTACTTGGCCATCGGGATCGTCTCGTCCAGTTCGCGTATCTCGCCATCGACGCGGACGCGAACGAACCCACCCTTCCGGATCTGGTCGAGGACGTTCTGGTGCTCGCCTTTGCGATCGCGGATCACTGGACCAAGGACGAGGATGCGCGAACCTTCTGGAAGAGCGAGGATCGTCTCCGCCATCTGTTGAACAGACTGCTGGCTGATCTCGCGCCCGCACTTCGGGCAATGGGGGTGACCGATCCGCGCGTACAGCAGCCGCAGGTGGTCGTAGATCTCAGTGACGGTCCCGACGGTCGAGCGAGGATTACGGCTTGCGCCCTTCTGGTCGATCGAGATTGCTGGGGAGAGGCCGTCGATCTGGTCGACATCTGGCTTCTCCATTTGCCCGAGGAACTGCCGGGCATAGGCCGATAGTGACTCGACATATCGACGCTGTCCTTCGGCGTAGATAGTGTCGAACGCGAGCGATGACTTCCCCGAGCCGGAAAGGCCGGTCAGAACGACCAGCTTGTCCCGAGGGATCTCAACGTCTATGTTCTTCAGATTGTGCTCGCGGGCGCCTCGAACGACGATCTTATCTATCGGCATCTGGACTCCGGTGTCGCTGCGCGGGTGGTCGGCTGTTGACTGGCACTATCGATCGTGCGTAGAACATTCATTCGTATTCCCGAATTGTAGCAGCCCCCGAACACGTTCGGAACGAACCGGACGAAACGTTCGTTGACATGCAGTCACGATACACGAAATGGCTGCGGATTCCCTGTCCGCGCTGGTATCCTATGAAGCAACTGAGAACCGCCAAAGGACGGGAGGAGTAGGTCCTCCGCGGCGGCCAGAGAGGCGAGGCCCGAGGCTGCAAGCCTCGCCACGCAGGCGCGGCTGAAGTCGCCCGTTCGGTCGAGCGCTGAGGTGTCGATCGACACGCCAGGCTCTCGCGGGTTCGCCCGTTATCGCGCACGAGCGCGACGGCCCAGCCGTCGAAGCAAGGTGGAACCGCGGGTGAGCCCGTCCTTGGCAGGACGGGTTTTCTGTTTCTGATTGAGCATGAGCGCCACTGCCGGCCGGCTTCTGGCAGATCAAAGGAGAACGAGTATGACGACGCAGCCCGGGGTCGCGTCCGGCGCGGATGAGCTGGGTAAGGCCTACGATCCAGGCGCCACAGAACGCGGCTGGTACGAGTTCTGGCACTCTCGCGGTTACTTCAAGCCAGTCGATCGTGGCCGCGGTCCATACGTCGTTATCATGCCGCCACCCAACGTCACTGGTGAGCTGCATATGGGGCACGCGCTGTTCTCGGCGGTCGAGGATCTGATGATCCGGTATCACCGGATGCTCGGCTTCGCCGCGCTCTGGCTGCCAGGCGCAGACCATGCTGGTATTGCGGGGCAGTGGGTCGTCGAGAAGGAGCTCGCGAAGGAGGGATTGACACGCCATGATCTCGGGCGCGAGCAGTTCCTCAGCCGCGTCTGGGACTGGATGGAGTCGTACCAGGAGCGAATCAAGGGTCAACTCCAGTCGCTCGGCGCGTCGTGCGACTGGTCGCGATATGTCTTCACGATGGATCCTGGCCCCGCCCACGCAGTTCGCGTGGCATTCAAGCATCTGTATGACAAGGGCCTGATTTATCGCGGGGAGCGTCTGATCTCCTGGTGTCCACGTTGCATGACGGCGCTTTCCGACCTCGAGGTGGTTCATGAAGATGTCTCGTCGTTTCTCTGGCATCTGCGCTACCCACTGGCCGATGGGAGTGGCGTTATCGAGGTTGCGACGACCCGGCCCGAGACGATGCTGGGGGACACCGCGGTCGCGGTTCACCCAGACGACGAACGGTATCGCGCGCTGATCGGCCATGAGGTCATCCTTCCGATCCTCAACCGTCGGATTCCCGTCGTCGCCGATGAGGCTGTCGACCGTGCATTTGGCAGCGGCGCAGTCAAAGTGACTCCGGCTCACGATCCGAATGATTTCGAGATTGGCCGGCGACACAACCTGCCGATGGTGAATGTCATGAATCTCGACGGCACGATGAATGACGAGGCCGGGCCGTTTGCAGGGTTGTCAGTCGCCGAAGCACGCGAGCAGGTCGTTGCGCGACTGGAACAGGATGGAGCGCTAGCCCGCGTCGAGCCGCACGAGCATTCGGTGGGGCATTGTGACCGTTGTGGGTCAGTTGTCGAGCCGCTCATCTCGAAGCAGTGGTTCGTCCAGATGGCGCCACTGGCGAAGCCGGCGATAGAAGTCGTGAAGGACGGCCAGATCCGGTTCTATCCATCGCGATTTTCCACCGTGTATCTGAGCTGGATGGAGAACATCCACGATTGGTGCATCTCGCGGCAACTCTGGTGGGGCCACCGGATTCCGATCTGGTACTGCCGCGACTGTGGAGAAATGACGGCAACCGACCAGGAGCGCCTCGGGAGCTGCGACGCATGCGGGTCGCGCAATATCGAGCAGGATCCTGACGTGCTCGATACCTGGTTTTCGTCCGGCCTCTGGACCTTCTCGACGCTTGGCTGGCCGGAAGAGACGCCGGACCTGCGCATGTACTACCCCGGTCATTTGATGGAGACTGGCTACGACATCATCTTCCACTGGGTGGCGAGGATGATCTTCTTCGGCATCGAGCTCATGGGCGCGCCTCCGTTCAAGGATGTCTATCTTCACGGAACCGTCCGCGATCAGCACGGCCAGCGCATGAGCAAGACCAAAGGCAACGTGCTCGATCCGACGACAATCAGCGCGGAGTATGGGACCGACGCGCTACGGTTCGCGCTTCTCACAGCATCGGGTCCAGGCAGCGACCTGAAACTGTCCACCGAACGCGTCGAAGCCATGCGTAATTTCGCCAACAAGCTGTTCAACGCGACTCGCTTTTCGTTGCGAGCGATCGAAAGCGCACAGATCGTGCGGGACGACGACGGCGCTCCTGCTCGCCCTGTTGACGAAGCACTCTCGATCCCGGATCGGTGGATTCTCAGCCGGCTCGCCTCCACGATCGAAGATGTCACCCGGTTGATGGACGGGTATCAACTGCACGAGGCCGGCCGGGCGCTGTATGAATTTATCTGGTCGGAGTTCTGCGACTGGTATATCGAGGCAGTGAAAGTGCGGCTCTACGCCGAACCGATGGATCCTGTTGTGCCCCAGACGCTCGCCTATGTGCTCGAGAGGACGCTTCGGCTGCTGCACCCGTTCATGCCGTTTGTGACCGAAGAGCTTTGGCAGCAACTTCCGCATTCCGGGGATGCGCTGATCGTAGCCGCATTCCCGGAGGCGGGGGAGTCGTTTCCAGAGGCCGTCGCCAGCTTCGAGCTGCTTCGTGAAGCCACCCGGGAGATCCGGAATGCTCGCAGCGAACATGGGGTCGATCCGGGTCGTCGGATCAGCGCGGTCATCTATCCTGGCCAGGCGCGGGCGACGTTCGAAGAGCTGGCGGGCGAGCTGCAGTCTCTCGCCCGGATCGATCGCGATACCTGGGAGGTTCGCGACGGCGAGCCGGAGTCTCCTGCGACGAGCACTGTGATCGTCGTCGGCGGGTCGACGATCTACCTACCACTGGCTGGGATGGTTGACCTCGCCGCGGAAAGGGCGAGAATCGAGCGGGAGATCGCAGAAGTCGAGGCAGAAATCGCCCGAGTTGATGCGATGCTCGCCAATGAGCAGTTCGTAGCCAAGGCGCCGGAGAAGGTCGTCGGAGCTCAGCGCGAGCGTCGAGCGGCGGCAGCGGAACGTCAGGACTTGCTGCGCAGGAGCCTGACTGAGCTTGGTTGATGCATCTGACGCTCTGCCCGCCGACTGGTTCATGGCCGATGTCGTCGGTGTTGCTCGTGGGCTCGTCGGACGATGGTTGATGGTTGACGTAACGACGCGGGCGTTGATTCTCGAGACCGAGGCGTACGGTGGGGCGGAAGACCTTGCCTCGCATGCCGCTTTCCGACCGGGTGGGCGAGCGGCAGTTATGACAGATCATGGCGGGACCGTCTATGTCTATGCTGCGTATGGCATGTATCCCTGCTTCAACATCGTCACCGGCGCTCGGGGGTCGGCGTCAGCGGTGCTGCTTCGCGGCGTGCTCTTGCCAGATCAACAACGACACGTGTCCGGGCCGGGACGGACAGCCCGGGCGCTGGATATCGTGCTGGCCGACCATGGTGAGCGAATTCCTGGCCCTCGCTTTTCGATCAGCACCGAACGCGTGCCTTGTGTCATCCAGCAGACAACGCGAGTGGGAATCCGGCGGGGAGTTGAGACGCCGTGGCGGTTTGCTGGCCGGCCACTCGTGAGGGATCACTGATGGGCATTCAACGGCTGCCGGAAGAGATGATCGGGCGCATCGCCGCCGGCGAGGTGATCGAACGCCCGGCGGCGGCGGTGAAGGAGCTCATCGAGAATGCGCTTGATGCTGGCGCTACCGCAATCGATGTGGCGATCAGCGAGGGTGGAGTCGCGTTCATCGATGTCCGGGACGACGGGGCCGGCATGTCCGACAAGGACTTGCTGCTGGCTGTCGAGCGCCACGCGACATCGAAGATCACCTCGATCGACGATCTGATGTCATTGAAGACGCTAGGCTTTCGTGGCGAGGCGCTCGCGTCGATGGCCGCTGTCAGCGACCTCACCATCCGCACCCTCGATGGCGCCAGCGGCGAGGGATGGTCCAGGCGTGTGAAGTTCGGCGTCGGCGGCCCGGTCGAGCGCATCGCGTGGGCCAGTGGCGCAGCAATATCCGCGCGGAACCTGTTCGAGAATGTTCCGGCGCGTCGCAAATTCCTCCGCCAGCCGCAGACAGAGGCGTCCTACGTGACGCGCGTCGTGAGCGCATATGCGCTTGCCTACCCCGGTGTCGCGTTCACGCTGGAGATTGACGGCCGGCGGACGATGACGACCGACGGGCGTGGCGATCAGATCGCGGCAGCCGTCGGTGTCTGGGGTGATGAAGTTGCCGCCGCACTTGTGCCGCTGCGCACTCCAGATGACATGCCGGAGGGATACGACGTTGGTGGCCTGGTGTCACTCCCGCATCTCGATCGAGCGACCAGACAGACCCAGCACCTGTTCGCGCAGGGGAGACTCGTGGCGAGCCGTCAACTCGGAACCGCATTCGAGCAGGCGTACCAGACGCTGCTGATGGTTGGCCGCCATCCGGTTGGCTGCATCCGGCTGACCGTGCCGCCCGATCGTATCGACGTCAACGTTCATCCGACGAAGGCAGAGGTTCGGTTTGCCGACGAGCGGCTTGTCTTTTCGCTCGTCCAGCGCGCCGTTCGCGAGGCGATTGTCGCAATGGCGCCTCCGCCGGCCGTCCCCACGGTCGTCGCGTCGCCGCTCAGGGCCGTGACGATCTCGGGCCGGTTCGTGAAGTCCTCGCCGGTTTCGTCACGCGGGTCGCTGGCGACGACCACCCGGCCGTCGGCGTCGAGGATGACGACACGCGCACCGTCTCGATCCCGGTACGTGTCGAT